>DXGW01000046.1 GCA_019113665.1 Candidatus Alistipes excrementipullorum | reverse complement strand
TACGGAAATCTCTGCTCCGTGTATTTGAGTAGCTATTTTTTGGGTCT
Source organism: Candidatus Alistipes excrementipullorum (assembly GCA_019113665.1). GTDB lineage: Bacteria > Bacteroidota > Bacteroidia > Bacteroidales > Rikenellaceae > Alistipes > Alistipes excrementipullorum. Next base: position 12,019 of record DXGW01000046.1, on the reverse strand, counting down.
CTGATATAAGATATCCGGTACAACCGACGAAAACGGCTGTCTTTGGCCTTTCTGCAAAGGCGGCACCGGCAATCAACACGATTACGGCAATGGAGATGATGGCTTTTTTCATGGCGGAGGGGGATTTGTTGCCGCAATATAGTGATTCCTATGCTAAAAAACAAGGAAATCCCTTGACAGATATGTAAAAACGGGGATTGGCTTTCTCTCCCCGTATTGCCTCGGACCGGGCCTGTCTCCGGTTTACAGGTCGCGTTCGTCGCCCGCCTTTTCCATCTCGAAATGTTTGTGTACCCTGTGGCGCGGGTTGTCCTCGATATCGATTTCGACGGTCGAACGTTTGTATCCGGCGGCCTCGAGTATGACGGTCGCCTTGCCTGTGGGAACTTCGGGTATGGTGAAACGCCCGGTTTCGTTGGAGACGGCACGCAGCGTGTCGCCCTGCGACGTTATGAACGTAACGTCGGCTCCGGGAACCCCGGTCGAGTTGACGCCGTGGTCGTTGAAACGCAGTGTCGCGTAGAGGGTCTTGCCGGTGAAGAATACGGTTTTCTGCGGTGTCTGGGCGAATGCTGCGCCCATTATGGCCAGTATTACCGCCAGTGTGGTGAGATTCTTTTTCATAGCAGTAATTTTTTGATGTTCCACTCTACCGCAATATACGGTTTTTGTGCGAAAAAATCAAATTTTTCTTCCGGACGCCGCGATCTGACGGCATGACGGTTCCGCCGTCTTGGGCCTGACGGGGCATCTCCGTCCTGGGCTGACGCGCCTTGTCCTGTCTTTTCGGGCTGGGCTGTCCAGGCCGGACCGTGCCGGTTGGCCGGTACCCGTATGTCGGCTGCCGTTGCGCGCTTTCGTGGAAAAAGAGGGCGGGCAACCCTTCCGAGTGGGAGGATTGCCCGCCTTTCGGTATGGGCTTGCGCCCGATACGGCGTTACTCTTCGTCGGTATCGGTGTAAGCCTTGAGCAGCTTGTCCTGCACGTCGGCCGGAACCTGCTCGTACGACGCGAACTGCATCGAGTAGGTTGCGGCGCCCGATGTGAGCGACGAGAGCGTTGTCGAATAACGGTACAGTTCGGCCAGAGGCACGCGTGCGTTGAGGCGGTCGAAGCCCTTGTCGGACTCCATGCCCATGATCATCGCACGGCGGTTCTGCAGGTCGCTCATCACGGCACCCATGTATTCGCTCGGGGTCAGCACCTCTACATTGTATATGGGCTCCATGATCTTGGGACCGGCGTTGCGGAATGCCTCCTTGAAGGCGTTGCGTGCGGCCAGCTTGAACGATATTTCGTTCGAGTCAACCGGGTGCATCTTGCCGTCGTAGATCACTACGCGTATGTCGCGTGCGTAGGAACCCGTAAGCGGGCCCTCGTCCATCTTCTCCATCACACCCTTGAGGATTGCGGGCATGAAGCGGGCGTCGATTGCGCCGCCGACGATCGAGTTGTAGAACTGGAGTTTGCCGCCCCATTCGAGGTCGTACTCCTCCTTGCCCTTGACGTTCACGGTGATGTCCTTGCCGTTGACCTTGTACTTCGTCGGCTCGGGAATACCCTCGTAGTAGGGCTCGATGACCATGTGCACCTCACCGAACTGGCCTGCGCCGCCCGACTGCTTCTTGTGGCGGTAGTCGGCCTGTGCCACCTTGGTGATGGTCTCGCGATATGGGATCTTCGGTGCGAAGTATTCGATGTCGAGTTTGTTTTCGTTGGCCAGACGTGCCTTGAGAATGTTGAGGTGATGTTCGCCCTGACCCTGGATTATGGTCTGCTTCAACTCCTTGGAGTATGCCACCAGGATTGTCGGGTCCTCGTATTTGGCATCGTTGAGCAGTTTGCCCAGACGCTCCTCCTCCTTCTGCTCCTTGGCCTTGACGGCTGCGCGGTAGCGCGGTTCGGGGAATACGATGGGCTCGATGGTCACGGGTGCGTTGGCTGCGGCCAGCGTGTCGTTCGTGCGCGTGCCCTTGAGCTTGACGGTGCAGCCGATGTCGCCGGCCGAGAGCTCGGTCACCTTTATGCGGTTCTTGCCTGCAACGGCGAAGAGCTGCGAGATCTTCTCCTTGTTGCCCGTGCGGGAGTTTACGAGCTCCATGCCTTCGGTCACCTTGCCGCGAACCACACGCATGTACGATATTTCGCCGATATGCTGTTCGAGTTGGCTCTTGAAGACGAATGCCACGGTGGGGGCATCGGCATCGGCGGCTATTTCGGTGCCGTCCGTTGCCGGGAACTTCGGTGCCGAGAGCGGACCCGGGGCCACGTTGATGATGAACTCCATGAGTCGCTTGGTACCGATGTCGCGTTTGCCGCTGGTGCAGAATATCGGCATCACCTCGCGGCGTGACACGCCGATCTTCAGTCCGGCACGTATGTCGTCCTGCGAGAGCGTACCCTTCTCGAAATAGAGTTCCATGAGGGCGTCGTCATGCTCGGCGGCCATCTCGACGAGTTCCTGGTTGAGGGCCTTTGCGCGCTCCTCCTCTTCGGCGGGAATCGGCAGTTCCTCGCGGGTTCCGTTCTCGTCCTTGAAACGGTACATCTTCATCATCAGCACGTCGATGAAGGCGTTGAACCCGGCGCCCTGGTTTACGGGATACTGCACTATGACCGGTTTGACCTGCGAGGCGGCCTTGATGCTTTCGTAAGCGGCCTCGAAGTTGGCCTTGTCGGCGTCGAGCTGGTTGATCACGCCGATAAGGGGTTTGTTCAGAATGCGTGCGTAGCGCGACTGTATTTCGCTGCCGACCTCCCAGCCGATCTGTGCGTTGAAGAGCATGATGCCCACGTCGCCTACCTTGAATGCCGAGAAGAGGCTGCCGCAGAAATCGTCCGAACCCGGGCAGTCGATGATATTGAGTTTACGGTCCATGAACTCCGTAAAGAGGATCGTCGAATAGATCGAGCGTTTGTATTCGTGCTCGATGTCGGTGTTGTCCGACAGGGTATTGTTGTTCTCGATACTACCCCTGCGGTCGATGACCTTCCCCTCATAGGCCATCGCTTCTGCAAGGGTAGTTTTCCCCGTGCCCGGGGCTCCGACAAGAACGATGTTCTTGATTTCACGTGCTGAATAATTTTTCATATCTGAACTGTTTTAAGGTTTGATTTTCGTTTTCAGTCTATAAACTTATGAAAAAATTTTGAGAACGCAATGCAATAAATGAAAAAATCGCGGGAGGTGTATGAATTTTTTGATTTTTTGGATTCGGAGGCGGATTTTGCCGCTGCGGATTTGGAATATCCCGCGGAGGTGTTTAAATTTATGGCACCCCGAGATGCATTCCGTAAAGCATGCGAACCCTGTATTCCTATTTACAAGCACTCCATTACGGATTTTCAGGTACATGGTCTTTGCCTAACACATATGCGGGGCGGGACAAAACGTAGAGAGTATGCTTGAAAACGTTAAAATTATCCTTACGGGCCGGGGCCTGTCGATGCTCCGCAGTCTTTTACGCGGCCTTTATGTTTCGGCGGCTGCGGCGATCGCCCTGTCGCTGCAGGGGTGCAACCTTGTTACCACATGTCCGCCCGAAAACCTGCCACAGTATGTGGCGACGCTCACCGTCGTCAATGAATCGTCGCATACGGTTGCCGTATCAGACTGGGTATGGGCTGAAACCGGGAGTTTCGCCGTGCCCGGGACGTTGCGTCTGGGGCCCGGCGAGAGCTCAGAGGAGTTTTTCGGGCGTACGATAGACGGCAATGTCCGGGAGGTCTCGCTGGAGAGGGTGACCGTTGTCTATGACGATGTATTGGAGATCGTCTACGGCGAACTGCCGAAAGAGGAGTACGGCCATTCGATGGTCGCTCCCGAATGTTACGGTTTTTCGGAGAGTGAGCTCCTGTCGGGCGATTTCGAGTGGGACTTTACCTTCACTTTTACCGATGAGGATTACGAAACGGCCGTCCTGCTGACACGGGAGTAGGCAGGGCCGCTCCTAAACGGGAGCGTGCTTTCCCGAAACAATGCGGCGCCGGCGTAAAGGCGGAAACATGCCGGTCAGTTTCCCGACTGCACGGCGGCCGCACGGAAATCAAGCGGCCGTGGTTCGCCCCGTGAATCAAACCCTTATGCCGGTCAGTTTTTCTACGGCGCGGCGTCCCTCGTCGCCGAGCGAGACTGTGAAGTCGTTTACGAACAGCGCAATGTGGCGGTCGATGACGCTCTCTTCCATCTCCTGTGCGTGGCTCCTGACATATTCGCGCGAGAGAGTCGGGTGGGCGAAGGCGAAGCGTACGCTCTCGGCGAGAAGCCGTTCGAAACCGCGTTTGACCTCTTCGGGCAGCGAGCGCCGTATGACTATGGCGCCGAGCGGCAACGGCATGGCGGTCTCGCGCTCCCACAGGGCGCCGAGGTCGGCCACAAGCTCCAGGTTGCGGCGTCCGTAGACGAAACGGCCCTCGTGTATCAGCACGCCGGCATCGTAATCGCCGCGTTCGACGGCTTCGGCTATCTGCGAGAAGAGCATCGGCGTCTTGTCGGTGATTTCGGGGAAGAAGTGCGTCAGCATGGCGTTCGCCGTGGTGTAGACGCCCGGTATCGCCACGCGGCGTATGGGCGAGGTGTCGCCCCTGCGGCGCACGAGCAGCTGCCCGTTTCCGCGTCCGAGGGCCGAGCCGCTGTCGAGCAGTTCGTAGCGGTCGGTGATGGCGGGCAGCAGCGAGGTGCTTATCTTGCTGATGTCGGGCCCGGCATCGAGCACCCCGCGGTTCAACTCCTCGATGTCGGCATACCCGACCTCGAACTCCATGCCCCGTGTGTCGATGCGCCTGTTGACTATGGCGTCGAATGCGAATGTATCGTTGGGGCAGGGCGATATCTTCAGCGACAGTTTTTCGTTCATCTTGTTCATTGTGTCAGGAGACTTTCAAAACGGTAATGGCCTGGCGGCGTCACGTAGATGGTGCGGCCGTCCGACACCTTTTCATGGGGGATTCGGTCGCTGCATGCGGCGGCTTCCGTGCCGCACGGCACGCATACCGTCGCCTCGGTGCCGACCGGGACGGTGCAGTCGAGCGTGAAACGGTTGCCGTCGCGTCGCCAGTGTATGCCGATGGTGCCGTAAACCGTATCGAGCGAGTACTCCACACGGTCGAGACCGTCCGGAATCACGGGCCGCACCTCGAAACGGCGGAATCCGGGTTCCATGATGCGCAGGCCCGCAAGGTCGCGGTAGAACCAGCCTATGCCGCCGCCGAACATGGGGTGGTTGCGCGAATCGCGACCGTCCCAGCGCTCCCATGTGGTCGTGGCGCCCTGTGCAATCCACCAGCCGAATCCCGGTTGGGTGCGTTTGTTTATTATCTCATAGGCGAGCTCCTCGAGTCCGCAGTCGCACAGCACCTCGAACAGGTAGCGCGTGCCGATAATGCCGGTGTCTATGTGGTTGTCCGTCTCGCGGAGGTTGCGTTTGAGGGCCCCGATGACTTTGCTGCGGCATTCGTCGGGAACACCCATGCGCAGGGCCAGCACGTTGCTTCCGTATTTGCCGTAGGAGCCCTCGGCGGCGTTGTAGAAGCGGCGGTGGAATGCCCGGGCCGTGCTGTCGCGCAGGGCGGCGAAACGCACCCTGTCGCCGTCGAAACCGAGCACCCCGGCCGTGCGGCTTGTGATGTCGGCCGCCAGCCACAGACAGAACGTATGCACCAGGGCCTTTTCGGGATTCTGCCGTGGGGCGAGCCAGTCTCCCAGATTGAGCCAGTACTGCGGATGCCGGCTCTCCATGGTGCCGTCGTCGCCGACCCACTGGAGCATGTTGCACGTATGTGCCTTCATGGCTTCGAAATTCTCCTCAAGCAGGCGCACGTCTCCGTAATGCATGTAAAACTCCCATGGCATCACCTCGATGGCCAACCCCCATCCGACGCCTCCGCCGCAGCCGGGCTGCCACGGGGCGGCGTTAGGCACGTATCCGTCGGGGCGCTGTGCCCCGCGTATGTCGCGTATCCACTTGTCGTAGAAGCTGCGCGTGTCGAAATTGTGCATTACGGTGACGCAGGCCAGTTGTCCGTCGCCCGTGTATGCCGAGCGTTCGCGGTGGGGGCAGTCGCTGGCCAGCGAGCCGTGCATGTTGTCGAGTTGTGAGCGTCTCCAGATGTGGTTTATCGTATCGAGCAGCCCGTTCGATGTGGAGAATCGCGAAACGCTCCTCACGTCCGAATTGACGGCATGCGCCTCGATGTTTCCGGCCTTCAGCGAATCGATGCCCGATATCTCGACCTGAGAGAATACGAACCACGTGAAGCGGGCGTGATACGACTCGTCGCCCGAGCCTTTTGCGGTGTAGGAGTTGGAACCGTTTGGCATCTCGTTGATGTAGCGTATATCGATACGCTCGCCCCGTTCGAGGTCGAGATGGCGCAGTTCGACCCACCCCGATATCTCCTCCGGGAACGACACCCTCCACACGCCGTTCGACAGCCGTTCCAGCGATTCGGGGGCATATCGGGCCGTGATGCGGTCCGCGGGGCCGTTCTGCGGTATCAGTTTGCCGCAGGGGGCTTTCCGCCCGACGGCGGCCTCCCATGCCGAATCGTCATATCCGGGCAGGTTCCAGCCGTCATGTTCGAGCCGGGCGTCGTAATGTTCGCCGCCGTATATCTGGTCGCTGACTATGGCGCTGCGGGTGCATCGCCACAGCGTGTCGGTGGGGATGGTTTCACGGCTGCCGTCGGTATATGTTATCTCGATCTGGCCCATCATCCGCGGCGAGCCGTACCCGAGCGTTGCCCAGTATTTCGTGAGGCAGTAGAATCCGTTGCCGAGGAGCGCCCCGACGACATTGTCGCCCTTGTGCACGAAAGGCGTAATGTCATGGCTCATATACATGACCGTGTATTCATTGAAGGGATCCGGCACCACGATTTTGCTTTCGGTGAGTTTCGGTCTCCGGTCGTAGTTCGTCTGGTTCGGCGAGAGGTATTCGTCGCCTATCCGGCTGCCGTTCACGTAGAGTTCGAAATACCCGAGTCCCGTGCCGTAGAAGCGGGCTTCGGCCACCTCCTTGCCGAGCGTAAATTCGCGTCGCAGCAGCGGTGCGGGAGATACCGTCCGGCTTGCGGCGACATCGTACGACTCCTCGCCCTGCCACGGTACGCCGATCCAGCGCCCCTTCCAGCCGTCGGGCGAAAAGATGCCCGTATGCCATCTGGCCGCATCGCTCCACTCCGAAGCCCTGCCTCGCTCGTCCCAGACGCGCACCTGCCACCAGTATGTCTCGCACGGGACGAGTGCGGGCCCGCCATAGACGACGTAGAGCGACCTTTCGGATTCGACCCTGCCGCTGTCCCATACGAGCGAACGGCGGCTAAAGTCGGGCGACGTCGCCACCCTGATGCGGTAGGCGCTTTGTCCGGCTCCGTTGCGGTCGTCCGCAGGCTCGTTCACCCAGGAGAACCGGGGTGCGATATTCTCTGTCAGAGGCTCGGGGCTGTGCTCGCACGTAAGCCGCGAAGGTCCGATTCCGGCTCCGCAGGCGGTTGTTGCGGCCAGCATGGCGATTATGAATATCGAGAGCCTCTTCATCATGTGGGCAGGGGTTTCGCAAGGCCGCTCTTTGCCACCGTTCTTCTCCTTTCGGCCTCCGAAGCGGCCCGTGAACCACCCGGCGGCGAATACCAGCAGCAGAATGAGCCCCCACGATACGAAGCGGCCGAACGACTGCTCCATCTTCAGTTGGAACGAGGTGATGAGCCATACGGCGGCGATGACCGCCACCGCGGCAATGATTACGTAGATTACGGTCCTGTTTTTCATCGTCATATGATTTTATCCAGTGTCTCGTGCAGAGCCGTGACGGCCTCTTTGACCCTCCAGCCGCTGCGGTTTTCGCCCACGGTGTTCGATATGGCCCTTATCTGGCAGCAGTCGGCGCCGAACTCCGCGCAGAGGGCGAAGAGTGCGGCACCCTCCATGTTCTCGATGTCGGCGCCGTCGGGCTCCGCCCCGCAGGAGGTTACGGTGTTGCTTGTTACGGTTTCGAGACCCTGCGGCACCCATGTCGCGCGGTAGCTGTCGGCATAGGCGGCCGGCAGCCCCGCCACCCGCTCTTCGGCTACGGCCACGACCGAGCCTTTCGGCAACCGTCCGCCGTAGCTTCCGGCTATGCCGGCCAGCACGAACCTGCGGTAACCTTCATGCAGGAGTCGTGCCACGCATGCCGCCGTGCGTACCATGCCCACGCCGCATATGCGCACCTCGGCATCGGGGTGCGCCGTGCTGAAGCCTTCGGCTTCGGCCTGCGTGGGGAAGAGTATGACCGTCTGCATTCCCGTACCTGCGTCAGCGTCCTACCACGGCTTCGAGCTCCCCGACCGTAACGGGTATCTTCTTGTCGCCGATGATGCGGCAGCCCGTCTCGGTCACGAGCAGGTCGTCCTCGATGCGTATGCCGCCGAAGTCGCGGTAGGCGTCGAGCCTGTCGTAGTTGACTATGCCCTTGTAGAGGCCTTCGCTGCGGCTCTTGTCGATGAGTGCGGGTATGAAGTATATGCCGGGCTCGTCGCTCATGACAGTACCCGGGCGTACGCGCCACGTTGCGCGGTGCACGCATGTGGCCGATGCCTTTGCGCGGTCGAGCAGCGAGCTGAAGTCGAAACTGCGCTCACCCATGTTCTCGCAGTCGTGCACGTCCATGCCGATGCCGTGGCCCAGTCCGTGGGGCATGAACATGTACATGGCGCCCGCCTCGACGGCATCTTCGGCCGATCCGTTGATAAGCCCTGCGGCACGCAGGCCTTCGGCCAGCGAGAGGTATGCCGCGCGGTGAATGTCGTTGTACATCATGCCGGGCTTGACGATCTGCGGCATGAGGTCGTGAGCCGCGAGTACGATCTCGTATATTTCACGCTGGCGGTCTGTGAAGCGGCCGCTGACGGGGTATGTGCGGGTGTGGTCCGAGCAGTAGCCCTCGACGCTCTCGCCGCCGGCGTCGACCAGCAGCAGGCGGCCCTCTTCGAGTACGCCGTCGCAGTTGAGGTTGTGGAGCGTCTCGCCGTGCTGCGACACGATCGACGGGAACGACACGCCCTGTCCGTACGACTTGGCGAAGCCCTCGATTGCGCCGGCTATCTCGCGCTCAACGACACCCGGGCGGCACATCTTCATGGCCGTCACGTGCATGATGTATCCTATCTGGAAGGCGCGTTCGAGCGCCTCGATCTCCTCGGGACCCTTCACCTCGCGCATCTCGGCCACGGCGAACATCAGTTCGGCCGACTTGTGGCCGTGGAGTTCTGATACGGGCAGCCCGAGCAGCTCGGAGAGTTCGATCTTGGTCTCGCCGCGGTACGGGGGCAGGTAGTGCACGGTGCGTCCCTTCTTCAGGGCATCGGCCACGCGGGCCTTGAGCGCCTCCATCGGGAATGTGCGCGTGATTCCTGCGCGTGCGCCGAGGTCGGCCAGTGCCGGCTGCGGGCCCGTCCAGATGATGTCGTCCACGGTGAAGTCGTCGCCATAGAGCTCCTCCTCTCCGCTCTCGGCGTCGATCACTCCGGCGAGCGTCGGTACGTTCAGCCCGAAGTAGTAGAGGAATGTCGAGTCCTGGCGGAAATAGTAGGCGTTGTTGGGGTAGTTGTTGGGTGAATAGGTATTGCCCGGCAGCAGTATCACTCCGTTGCCGACCTTCTCGCGCAGGGCGGCCCTGCGCTTTTCGTAAATCTCTTTGGCAAACATATCTGTATCCTCCTTGTTTTTGTTGTTTTCGTCAAAATCACTTCACCGGCTTGCCGAACATGCTTTCGAGGCGGCCGCGCAGGCAGATGTGCACCATCTTCAGCCTCTCGAGTGGCGACTGCCGGCGGAAATAGGGCGCGAACAGCCGGCGCAGCTCCTTTTCGTGCTCGGTGTTTATGCGCATTATCTGTCTTAAGTAACGCGATTGCCGGCGGCGTATTGCGTCGGCATGGCGATGTTCCGTCATTGCGTCGATGGCGTCGAGCATCTCGAATTCCGTAAGCCACTTCGCCGTGCGTGCCTCGAAACTCTGGCTGGCGAACCTCTGCGTCCACGACGAGGCGTCGCCCTGCCTGTATGCGGCCATGTCGCGGTCGATGTAGTATATCCTGCCGCACACGGCCAGCCACAGCTGCAGCGGGTAGTCGCCTACGTGGCACCGTTCGCACACGTCGGGATAGGTTGCCAGAAACTCCTTGCGGAAGAGTATCGAGGCCGTGGGGCAGAAGAGCCCTCCGCCGTGTATGATATCCTCTATCGGCACCTCGCAGTCGTGGTCGTAGCGGCGTTGTTCGCCTGTCTTGCGTCCGTGCACGTCGACGGTCGAGGCGTTGTGGAAGCACATCGAGAAGTCGGGGTGGCTCTCCATGAAGTCGACCTGCCGCTGCAGTTTGGTGGGGTCGCTCCAGTAGTCGTCGCCTTCGCATATGGCCATGTATTTACCGCGGCAGGCGTCGATGCAGCGCAATCCGTTTGCCTTCATTCCGACGTTGTAGCCGGCTGTCAGCAGGCGTATGCGCTCCGGATAGCGGCGGGCGTAATCGAACACCTTTTCGCGCGTGCCGTCCGTGCTGAAATCCTCGCCTATGATGTATTCGAAACCGAACGAGGTCTTCTGCGAGAGAACTCCTTCGATGCACTTTTCGATATAGGCTCCGTGGTTGTATGCCGACGTGCGCACGCTTACGAGCGGCTCGGGCACGCTTTCGCGCGTACGGTTGGGCACCTCGTACGAGTCGGCCAGTTTCTTTGCTATCGTGTCGTCGTATATCATCTCTGTCAGCGGTCGATTATCTTGCGGTAGCGGTCGGCCGTGCGTATCACGTTGCCGTCGTCGTCCACGACCCTTATGCCGCCGTTGCGTATGGCCGTACGCCATGCCGTCGCCATCGGGTACTTGCGGTGTATGTCGGGCATGTAGGGTACGGGCAGGAATCCGCGTTCGAAGAGACGGAACAGCCCTTCGGGCGTGTAGAGGTCGGGGTATGTCCGTTCGAGCAGGGCTATGGCCTCGCGGCACTCGTCGCAGAGGTCGCGTTCGCGGTCGGCGACATCGCAGTCGCAGGCCATGTTCTCGATGGCCCCTTCGCGTCGCAGCCGCCGGTACTCATGCAGGGCCGTGAGCGTTATGCGTATGCTCTCCTCGATGACCGGGGGCGTTGCGAGCCTTACGGCCTCCGAGTAGCTTACGACATGGATTATCTCGGGGCTGTCGGGGTTGTCGGGCTCGATGTCGTCCATCAGGGCCGTCACCTCGGCCAGCTGCACCTTGGCCTTTTCGAGATCGGGGGCGAAGTAGTCGAGGCCGGCACGGGCCTGGAGGCTCACGCGGAAGTCGGCGTCCTCGAGCGAACGTACCAGGCGCAGCATCGCGCGCCCTTTGGCCAGATCCTGCACTCCCCACGTGTATTTCGGGGTGTTGAGCATGTTCTGGAGAATGAGATGGCGTATGCCGAACTTCTTGGCCGTCTTGGCCGCCAGGTATGCCGATATGACGTATGTCGGGTCGTCGGCGCCGCGGAAAGCGAAGTGGTGAGGGACGTTGGGTTCGAGCGGTTTGCCGGTCGAGGCTATGTAGCGTATGGTCTCGATGTGTTCGCGCAGGTTTTCGAGCACGGTGTTCGGGCCGCGCCCGTCAATCTCGCAGAACCACCAGAACGAGAGTGCATGCCACGATATGTTGAGCGTGCGTTCGTGCATTGCGGCCAGGGCCGTTACGTCCTTTGTCCCGGCGTATGTGCGTACGAGCATCGGGCGGGCCGCTTCGGCTATGGCGCGGTATTCGGCTTCGGAGTTGACGGGTACGCCCCCTCCGTTGGGACGTCCGTGCCACTCCTCGCCGAATGCCGACTGCGTGAGCTGGGAACTGCCTATCGAGAGCACGTCGAGCAGCCTCGAACGCGAGAGTTCGCGCACCCAGCTGTCGAATTCGGCCAGCGCTTCGCGCCTGTCGGGGTTGTACGGGCCCGCATGGGCTCGTATGATGGGCAGCGAATGGTGCGAGCGGCAATATTCGAGCCTTTTGACGAACGAGTCGCTGCCGGTGCCGCATTC
>DXGW01000045.1 GCA_019113665.1 Candidatus Alistipes excrementipullorum | reverse complement strand
TTTGTCGTATTGGCGACAATGCTTGTCTCTACGGCCGACGCCATTGTACCGCAGCCTGTATCATACAAACAGAACAACGGTGCTTTCGTGATAAAACCGTCGACCACAATCTCTTATACCGACGACTGTCTGCGACCTTTGGTCGTTTACATGCTCGATTATATTCCTTTCAAGAATGTCTCGCGCACTGCGGTTGAAGACAACGTAATAGTACTATCCACCGACAGTGCAATGCAGCCGGAGGAGTATGTCCTCACGGTCGAAGGCACACGCATTGAGATAAGGGGAGGCGGCTACGGCGGTGTATTCAACGGTATACAGAGTCTTTTCCAACTTATGCCGAGTGAAATATACACTAAAAAAGGAAAATTGCCGATAACCGTTCAGTGTTGCGAGATCGAGGACCGCCCACAGTTCGAGTACCGTGGATTCATGCTTGACGTGGCACGTACATGGATGGACTTCGATAAAGTAAAACATTATATAGATATTCTTTCATATCACAAAATAAACAAATTGCACCTTCATTTGTGCGACGATGAGGGCTGGCGCATAGAGATCAAGTCTCACCCCGAACTGACAAGTCTCGGTGCATATCGTGGAGGCTCATCGCCGGTAGAGTCCGTATATGGCAAATGGGGCGAACGCTATGGCGGGTATTTCACGCAGGAGCAACTTAAGGAACTGGTAAAGTATGCCGGCACACGCAATGTCGAAATCATACCCGAGATTGACCTGCCCGGACACAGCCGTGCATTCGGGAGGATACACCCTGAAATTCTGTGCGACAATCCACCTGAGTTCGAACGCAAGACATACTATGAATACCGTTCGGCATGGTGCGCCACCAAGGAGAGCAATTTCGAAATGCTTGACGGGATTTTGAAAGAGGTATGCGAGCTCTTCCCGTCGCAGTACATACATGTCGGCGGCGATGAGGTTTCGCTGTCGCAGTGGAAAAATTGCCCTGACTGCATGGCTTACATGAATCGCCACGGATATACCGACGCACATAAACTCGAAGATTATTTCATGGCCCGCATCGAGAAGATATTGGCGAAGTACGGCAAACGGCCTGCCGTTTGGAACGAGGCCATCAACGGCGGAACCCTTTCACAGGGCACCCGCGTACATGGCTGGGAAGGGGTAGAGGAGTGCCTTGCAGCCACCGGCAAGGGCTACAAGACCGTAGTTTCGCCCGGCAAATATTTCTACTTCGACATGCGCCAGTCGCAACATGAGGACGGCCACACATGGGCAGCCATATTCGATACTGAGGATTGCTATTCATTCGATTTTGCGGGAACCGGCTTCAAGCCCGAGAATATGGACAACGTACTCGGTTTAGAGGCGACATTCTTCAGTGAACTCTACATAGCCCACACTCCGGAAAAACTCGACTACATTGAATATATGACATTCCCGCGCATGTGTGCCCTGTCGGAGATCGCTTGGGGCAAGAACGGCGGCGACTGGAACGAGTTCTACGGACGTCTTACCGGCAAACATTTCGACCGCATGGCATCGATGGATATACATTTCCGTCTGAACCCTCCGACTGTCAAATATGAAGACGGAGCGTTATCGGCAACGGTAGACGACAACTCCATCATATATTACGCCGTTGAGAACAGCAATGAAGCAAACCGTTATGTCCGTCCGATCAAGACCGACAAACCGGCGCAATACCTCTTCTGGAGCGAATACCGCACGGCCAAAAGCCCCCGCACGGCTGTTCCGGAGCATTATGACACCATAAAGCCTGCCATGAAGGTCACTTCGTCGATGACCGGAGACAACGAGAGCATGTTCAACCGTACGAACGAATACCGCGGAACCACGTTCATTCACGAGGTATGCAAGAACGGCGACTGGATTCTGTTCGAGTTCGAAAAGCCTGTCGTATGCCGAGAGATTGAGTTCATAACAGGATATGCGCACATACCCAAATATATCTTCAATTCGGGTTATGTGGAGATCAGCAGCGACGGCGTAAACTTCGAGCAGGTTGCCGCACTTCATGCCGGACGGGCAAAGATCGTCAACCCGAAGTCGATAAAGGCTGCACGCGTGGTATCGACATGCGACGGCAACGGAACATACCTTGTCGTTGTGACACCACCTGTAATCAAGCCGGTTTTGTAACCCGATACGGTAACAAGAAGTCGGCCGGTCCACCAGGACCGGCCGACTCGTTTATTAATACAGACAGGGCATTTATCGTACTTGTGCTCCGGCCCGTACCTCAAACTGCTTTTGCAGATTCGCCATCGTACGTTCAATGGTCTTGTCATTGAGCGTCTGAGTCTTATCCTCAAGTATGAAACTCAAAGCATACGACTTCTTGCCTTCGGGCAGTTTGTCGCCTTCGTATACATCGAACAGCGCAACGTTCTTGAGCAGTTTCTTCTCGGTGGAGAATGCAATATCGCGCAGTTGCGAGAATGTTATGGACTTGTCTACAAGCAGTGCCAAATCACGGCGTACCTCGGGGAATTTCGACAACTCCTCGGCCGCGATCTTGTGCTTCTTGGTCGCCTTGACGAGACGGTCGAATTCAATTTCTGCAAAATACACCGGTTGTTTCAGGTCGAAAGCCTTGATTATCTTCTGGCTGACGGCTCCCATCTGAACCATCTCCTTGCCGTTGAGCGACAGGGTTACGGCCTCTCCGAAAAGATCGCTCGACAGTGTATCCGTCGTCATCTTGTATATGTCGAACCCGAAACGCTTGAGCAGCAGTTCGACGGCTGCCTTGAGCGTAAAGAAGGTCGAGGGTGCGGAAGCTGCGTTCCATGTCTGCCTTACGGCCTCGCCCGTGACTACAATACCCAGACGGTATGATTCGGAGTATGGTGCAAGCGAATCCTCGCCATTGCGGTTTTCGGCATGATAGAAGTAGCAGTTGCCGAATTCGTAGAGCTTGAGATTGCCGTTTTTATGGTTGACGTTCAACTGAACAGCCTCCATCATGTTGAACAGCAGGGTCTGGCGCAAAACATTGAGGTCGGCGCTGAGCGGGTTGAGTATCTTCACGCAGTTCCCGGCCTTGTATGAGGTCAAACCATCGTAGTATGCAGCCTTTGTCAGCGAGTTGGACATGATCTCCGTATAGCCGCGGTCCGAGAGGAAATCCGATGCGAGGTTCACGAGGCGCGGTTTGTCGGGCTTCTGTACATACGACAGCGTCGAATTTACATGTTCCGGAATCTCGACATTGTTGTAACCGTAGATGCGGAGTATGTCCTCCACGAGGTCGGCTTCACGCTGCACGTCCACACGATAGGGCGGAACGGCCACGCTCAACACGCCGTCCTTTTCGTTTTCGACCACGACTTCGAGGGCCGCGAGTATCTCACGAACGGTCTTTTCGGGTATCTCCTTTCCGACGAGGGCGTTCACACGCGCAAGCGACAGGTCGAAGCGGAAATATTCGGCCGGCTTGGGGCATATGTCGGTTATTTCGCTCGATATCTTGCCGCCGGCAAGCTCCTTCATAAGCAGGGCGGCACGCTTCAATGCGTATATCTGCATGTTCGGGTCGACGCCGCGTTCGAAACGGAACGACGAATCGGTATTCAGTCCGAAGCGTTTTGCCGTCTTGCGCACCCACACGGGATTGAAATAGGCGCTTTCGAGGAAGACGTTGCGCGTGGTGTCGCTGATACCCGAATCGAGGCCTCCGAAAACGCCGGCTATGCACATCGGGCGTTCGGCCGAGCATATCATCAGGTCCTGTGACGTAAGTTTGCGCTCCACACCGTCGAGCGTAACGAAAGGCGTGCCTTCGGCACAACACTTTACGACTACACGGTGTCCCTCGATCTTGTCGGCGTCAAACGCATGCAGCGGCTGGCCGAGTTCGAAGAGTACGAAGTTGGTTATATCGACCAGGTTGTTGTGCGGATTGAGTCCTGCGGCACGCAGATAGTTCTGCATCCATTCGGGCGAAGGACCGATCTTGCAGTCTGTGACCGTAAGGCCCGAATAGCGCGGGCATGCCTCGCTGTTCTCGACGGTTATCTCTACCGGCATGTCGTGGTTGTCGACCGCAAAAGCATCGACACTCGGCATCTTCAGCGAGACGTTCTCGCCGCGGCTGCGCAGATATGCCGCCAGATCGCGTGCCACTCCTATATGAGATGCCGCATCTATGCGGTTCGGCGTAAGGCCTATACCGATCAGGTAGTCGTCCTGTATATTGAGGTATTCGCGCGCTGGTGTGCCGACAACGGCATCGTCCGGGAGCTCCATTATGCCGGCATGGTCCGTACCGATGCCGAGCTCGTCTTCGGCGCAAAGCATGCCGAGCGACTCGACGCCGCGAATCTTGCTTCGTTTGATCTTGAACTCTTCTTCGCCGCCGTTGGGGTAGAGGACAGCCCCGACCGTAGCGCACATGACTTTCAGACCGGCGCGGCAATTGGCGGCTCCGCAGACTATCTGCAGCGGCTCCCCGCTACCGACATCGACCGTTGTGATGTGCAGGTGGTCGCTGTCGGGGTGGTCGACACAAGTCAGCACCTGACCGATCACCACGCCGGACAAACCGCCGCGTATGGTTTCCACCTTCTCGAAACTCTCGACTTCGAGTCCTATATCAGTAAGAATAACCGAAATCTCTTCGGCCGACAAATCGGTGTCGATGTAATTTTTGAGCCAGTTGTAAG
>DXGW01000044.1 GCA_019113665.1 Candidatus Alistipes excrementipullorum | reverse complement strand
GCAATATTTCCTTGACAAGCGCGTTTATCTTTACGAAACAAATGAAAGACAACTGCATGAAATGATTCGCCTCTGATTTGATAATAATTAATTTTTGCTTGTTATGAAAAGGAGAGCATTTTTATTTTTGGGAGTCATGGCCGTATCGGCACTTGCCGGAGGCCTGACAGCATGGAGTGTCGCACGGATCAACCGCAACGATAAAGAGATACAGGTAGTGGAACGCACCGTTGAACGCAACCCGGCACTCGGGACTCAGTTCACGGCATATGAGGCTGACCGGTACCCCGACCTTACCTACGCAGCCGAGAACGCCGTCAAGGCGGTAGTCAACATAGAAGCCATACAGGAGGTCGAGATGCGGCAGCGCTCTTACGACCCGTTCCTCGAGTTCTTCGGTATTCCGCAGGAGCGTTATTACGACGGACGCCCGCAGATACAGGAGCGCCGGGCCGGCGGATCTGGAGTCATAATCTCCGAGGACGGTTACATCGTAACCAACAACCACGTCATCGACGGGGCCTCCAAGTTGCGCGTAACGCTGAATGACGGCAGTTCGTACGACGCCAAGGTCATCGGCAGCGACCCGACGACCGACATCGCGCTCATCAAGATCGATGCCGACAAATTGCCGACGCTGCCGTTCGGAAGTTCCGACGCGCTGCGTCTGGGCGAATGGGTACTGGCCATAGGCTCGCCGTTCGACCTGCGTTCGACAATCACGGCAGGTATCGTAAGCGCCAAGGCCCGCCGTCTCGACGTCATACCCAATGAGTTCCGCATCGAGTCGTTCATTCAGACCGACGCCGCCGTCAACCCCGGCAACTCGGGAGGTGCACTCGTGAATACACGCGGCGAACTGGTCGGTATCAATACCGTAATCAAGTCGTCGACCGGCAGCTACATCGGCTATTCATTCGCCGTGCCCGAGACCATAGTCCGCAAGGTGGTCGTCGATCTCAAGGAGTATGGAGTGGTGCAGCGCGCACTTCTCGGCATCTCGTACCGCATGGTCGACCAGGCATTCATTGACGAGTTGGGCAAGGACACCGGCATCAAGGAGATAGGCGGAGCGTACGTAGCCTCCGTAATCGAAGGCGGAGCAGCTTCCGAAGCAGGAATCCGCAAAGGCGACGTGATCATCGACATCGACGGCGTGAAAATTGATAACGGTACCACCATTACCGAGCAGATCGCCAAGCACCGTCCCAACGACAAGGTGAAAATCTCGATAAAAAGAGATGGCAATTTGAAACATTTTGAAGTTACATTACGTAATAAAGCCGGTAAAACTGAACTCTTGACTCGCGAAAGCGTTGATGTGGAGGCAGCCCTCGGCGGAAAATTCGTCGATGCCGGAGCCAAACTGTGCCGTTCGCTCGATATCCGGGGCGGCGTGCAGGTTGCAGGAATCAAGCACGGCGGACTGCTCGAAAGGGCTCGCGTAAAGCAGGGCTTCGTCATAACCCATATCAATGACAAGGCGATCTACGGAGTCGCCGACATGGCTCGCATAACCGACAAGGTGTCGTCGATCGACGGAATATACCCCGACGGCCGCGCCGCAAGTTATGTAATAATCGAGTAAGCTGACGTAACGGCCAACTGACAATTGACTTTTACTTCGGCCGGCATGTCGTCAACGGGAAGTAAAAGTCAATTGTTATTATAAGTAAGATAGGAGCAAGAAATTATGCGTCAATTAAAAATTACCAAATCGATCACCAACCGCGAAAGCGCCTCGCTCGACAAGTACCTGCAGGAGATCGGCAAGGAAGAGCTGATCACAGTCGAGGAGGAGGTCGAACTCGCGCAGCGTATCAAGAAGGGTGATCAGGAGGCGCTGGAAAAACTGACCAAGGCCAACCTTCGATTCGTGGTATCGGTGGCCAAGCAGTATCAGAACCAAGGTCTGAGCCTTCCGGACCTTATCAACGAAGGCAACCTCGGACTTATCAAGGCCGCCGAGAAGTTCGACGAAACACGTGGTTTCAAATTCATCTCGTACGCCGTGTGGTGGATCCGTCAGTCGATCCTCCAGGCTTTGGCCGAGCAGTCGCGAATAGTACGTCTGCCGCTGAACCAGGTGGGTTCGCTCAACAAGATAAACAAGGCTTTCGCCCGCTTCGAGCAGGAGCATGAACGCACCCCGTCGCCCGAAGAGCTCGCAACCGAGCTCGAGCTGCCGAAAGAGAAGGTCACCGACACGCTGCGTGTCGCAGGCCGTCACATATCGGTCGATGCACCGTTCGCCGACGGTGAAGACAACTCGCTGCTCGACGTGCTTGTAAACCCCGACTCACCCAATGCCGACCGCGGACTTATCAACGAGTCGCTGGCTACGGAGGTAGACCGGGCACTTGAGACGCTGACCGAGCGCGAACGCGACATCATCAAGTATTTCTTCGGCATAGGCTGCTCGGAAATGACGCTCGAGGAGATCGGCGAGAAGTTCGACCTCACACGCGAGCGTGTGCGCCAGATCAAGGAGAAGGCAATTCGCCGTCTGCGCCACTCGTCGCGCAGCAAGCTGCTCAAATCGTATCTGGGTTAGTACCCGGTCAAAAGACCATATAAAAAAAACGGTACCGTCTGTCAGAAAACGGTACCGCTATTTTTTTGCATAATCCCGACAGACGACAGTAATTATGAGACGCGGACACGGCCTCTGCATTCAGACGTCTACCATTCGATCGGTGTCTTGCCTATGGATTGCAGATATTCGTTGGCTTTTGAAAAATGGCGGCAACCGAAGAATCCACGGTAAACCGACAGCGGCGAGGGGTGTACGGCCTTGAGTATGAGGTTACGCGAGGGATCGGCAATGGCTCCCTTGCGCTGGGCGTAACTGCCCCACAACATGTAGACTATACCCTCCTTGCGCTCGGCTATGGCCTTCACCACGGCATCGGTGAATGTCTCCCAGCCGCGGCCGGCATGCGATGCAGCCTCGTGTTCACGCACCGTAAGCACGGCATTGAGCAGCAGTACCCCCTGCTCGGCCCAGCGGTCGAGATTGCCCGACACGGGTATGGGCGCACCGGTATCGTCATGCACCTCCTTGAAGATATTCTGCAG
Organism: Candidatus Alistipes excrementipullorum; assembly: GCA_019113665.1. Classification (GTDB taxonomy): domain Bacteria; phylum Bacteroidota; class Bacteroidia; order Bacteroidales; family Rikenellaceae; genus Alistipes; species Alistipes excrementipullorum. The sequence continues at coordinate 14,749 of DXGW01000044.1, read as the reverse complement.
CGACGGCGGGAAGGGCACCCCGTCGCCCACCGAGAAGCACAGCCCGTTGGCCTGACCGGGCCCGTGGTACGGATCCTGGCCAATGATCACGACCTTGAGCCGATCAAACGGACATTTGTCGAAAGCCCGGAATATGTTCGACCCGCGAGGATAGATGCGGCGGGACGCATACTCGTCACGCACGAAATTCGTAAGTTGCTCGAAATAAGGCTTGTCAAACTCCGGAACGAGTATCTCTTTCCAGTCTTCAGCTATTTTCACGTTCATCTTCCCGATATTTTTTGCGTAAAATTATCAAATAATTTGGATATTTCATCATACGGACATATCTTTGCAGACCCTTTCGGGGGATACAAAATGTGGAAAGATTTGACTGATTGCAACCACAATAAAAAATCGCTAAAGCAGCATCTTTTTATTACAGCAGCCAATCCTACCCCATTTTACATTGATGTTTAACAAATTAAATGTTTGTACTATGGGATTTTTATTCACATCGGAATCGGTGTCCGAAGGACACCCCGACAAAGTTTCGGACCAGATTTCCGACGCAATTCTCGATGAGTTCCTGCGCCGCGATGCCGAGTCGAAAGTGGCATGCGAGACGCTCTGCACCACCGGCCTTGTAGTAGTTGCCGGCGAGGTACGCTCCGAAGCATATGTCGACGTGCAGGAGGTTGCACGCCGCGTAATCAACCGCATAGGATACAACCGCAGCGAATACCAGTTCGACGCCGCTTCATGCGGAATACTCTCGGCCATACACGAACAGTCGCCCGATATCAACCGCGGCGTCGTACGCGCCGAGGAGGAGCAGCAGGGGGCCGGAGACCAGGGTATAATGTTCGGATATGCATGCAACGAGACACGCGAGCTGATGCCCGCAACGCTCATTCTGTCGCATGTCATTCTCAAGGAACTGGCCGACATACGCCGCGAGGGCAAGCTCATGCCCTACCTGCGTCCCGACGCCAAGAGTCAGGTGACGATCGAATACGACAATGCCACACGCAAGCCCTTGCGCGTACACACCATCGTCGTATCGACACAGCATGACGACTGCGTTGACGCCGACCGTATAAAGGAGGACGTACGCACGATCCTCATACCGCGTGTCAAGGCACGTCTGGAACGGGCAAACGACCGTCTGGCCGACCTTATAGGCGACGATTACATTCTGCATGTCAACCCGACGGGCAAGTTCGTAATAGGAGGCCCCCACGGCGATACCGGACTTACGGGCCGAAAGATCATAGTCGACACCTACGGCGGACGCGGCGCCCACGGAGGCGGAGCCTTCTCGGGCAAGGATTCGTCGAAAGTCGACCGCTCGGCCGCATATGCCGCACGCCACATAGCCAAGAACATGGTGGCAGCCGGCATAGCCGACGAAGTTCTGGTTCAGGTATCGTATGCCATAGGCATAGCCGAGCCGCTCTCGATCTACGTCAACACCTACGGAACGAACCATACCGGCATTACCGACGGTGAGATAGCCGAGCGCATAGGCCGCCTGTTCGACCTGCGCCCCGCAAGCATCGTCCGCCAGTTCGGACTCAAGAACCCGATATTCGAAGCCACGGCCTCATACGGTCACTTCGGTAACCGCCCGTACACCAAAAAGGTCAAGCTGTTCCGTGACGGTCAGGAGGTTGAACGCGAAATCGAATTCTTCGGCTGGGAAAAGCTCGACGCCGTCGACACCCTCAAGAAGGAATTCGGACTCTAATCCGGAAAACCGGAAAGCACGGGAGCCATACATACGTATGGCTCCCGTTTTTCATTGCAAAAAAGAAGTGCGGGGCCGCATGCAGCTCCGCACCTGATATTCAGATATATGAATCGGGTTATTTACCCAACAGGGCCTTGACCTCCTTGCAGACAGTCTCGCCATTATAACCGAACTCGGCATCGAGCACCTTGTAGGGAGCCGAATATCCGAAATGGTTGAGACCGTGAATGGCATTGAGATCGCCTACCAGCGAGAGCAGCGTAACGGGAAGACCCGAAGTCAGTCCGTAACGCAGAATACCTTCGGGCAGCACGCTCTCCTGATACGATTTCGGCTGGTCACGGAACAGGCCCTCGCTCGGCACACTGACGATACGTACGGCTATACCCTCCTTCCCGAGCAGTTCGGCACCTTCGACCAGTGTCGACACCTCCGATCCGGAAGCAATCATAACAACACTCGGTTTGGCCTTGTCGGCAACGATATACGCACCCTTTGTAAGCTGCATGGCCTCCTCACGGCGGCTGATACCGAGAGCCGGCAGGCTCTTGATGTTCTGGCGCGACAGGATAAGTGCGACGGGGCGCTTCTCCTCGATGGCGACCTTCCATGCCGCAACAGTCTCCTCGGCATCGGCAGGACGCAGGACAACCATCGAACGCTCACCCTTGTGGTTGCGCAGGTGTTCCATCAACCGTATCTGAGCCTCATGCTCCACAGGCTGGTGCGTAGGACCGTCCTCACCGACACGGAACGAGTCGTGAGTCCATATGTAAATCACATGCAGGTGCATGAGCGCCGACAGACGTACGGCCGGCTTCATGTAATCGGAGAATACGAAGAACGTACCGCAAGCCGGAATAACACCTCCATGCAACGCCATACCGTTCATCATGCAGGCCATGGTGAGTTCCGATACTCCGGCCTGGAAGAACTTGCCCGAGAAATCGCCCTTCGAGAAGGCTTTGGTCTTCTTGAGGTAGCCGTCGGTCTTGTCCGAGTTGCTCAGGTCGGCCGATGCGACGATCATGTTCTCAACCTTGTCTGCAAATACCGACAGCATCGTTGCCGAAGCGGCACGCGTTGCCGAGTCGGCCTTCATGTCGATATTCTTGTAGTCTATCGGCGGAACTTCGCCCGAAAGGAAAAGGTCGAGCTTGCGGGCAAGGTCCTTGTTCTCCGAACGCCACTTCTGCTCTTCGGCCTTACGCTCTGCAATGATGGCACGCAACTCCTCACGGCGCGCTCCGTAAACCTCGGCACTCTCGCTGAAGATGCAGAACGGGTTTTCGGGATCGCCACCGAGATTCTTCACCGTAGCGGCATAATCGGCCCCGGCTGCAGACAGCGGCTGACCGTGCGTCGAGACCTTGTCCTCGAAACTCGAACCGTCGGCGGCAACGGCCCCCTTGCCCATAACCGTCTTTCCGATTATGATTGTCGGGCGCTCCGTCTCGGCTATGGCCGTATCGAGAGCCCCGCGTATCTGGTCGATGTCGTGACCGCATATCTCGATCACATTCCAGTTCCATGCGCGGTACTTGGCTGCAACGTCCTCGGTATCCACCTCCTCAACCTTGGTCGAGAGCTGTATGTTGTTCGAGTCGTAATACATGATTACGTTGTGCAGGCCCAGGTTACCGGCTATACGGCCAACGCCCTGCGATATTTCCTCCTGAACTGCTCCGTCGGAGATGTATATGTAGGTCCTGTGGGACAGCCACTCGCCGAAACGGGCTGCAAGGAAACGCTCGGCCAAAGCAGCACCTACACCCATGGCATGACCCTGCCCCAGCGGACCCGACGTATTCTCGACGCCGTGCATGACGTCAACCTCGGGGTGACCGGGCGTTATGCTGCCCCACTGGCGGAACGACGCAAGGTCTTCCATCGTATAGTTTCCCGCAAGGGCAAGTACCGAATAGAGCATCGGAGACATATGTCCCGGATCGAGGAAGAAACGGTCACGGAACGGGTATTTCATGTCATCTGGGTCATATCGCAGATATTCCGCGAAGAGCACGTTGACGAAATCGGCACCGCCCATAGCTCCGCCCGGGTGTCCCGACTTGGCCTTCTCGACCATCGATGCTGCGAGTACACGGATATTGTCCGCGGCACGCTGAAGTTTGGATTTATCAGTCTTCATAAATTATCTAATTATTCCACAATGGAATTCCATAACAAAAATAGCAAAATGTATGCGCATAGACAAACCGGTAACCGAAAGTTTTTACCGTTTGGCTGCACTATCTGCGCCTATCTTCTTACAAAGATAAGAAAATTTTTATCCCACCTGCCGGAATGCCGAAAAATTAGTCTTCTCGACCTTGCGTTTGGCGTAATCGAGCGTAACAACGAACTTGCGTTCTCCCGACGACGGTATTTCGAACATCGTATCCATCATTACGGCCTCGCATATCGAGCGCAAACCGCGGGCACCCAATTTGAACTCCATGGCCTTGTCGACGATGTAGTCGAGTGCGGCCTCGTCGAACGACAGCTTCACGCCGTCCATCTCGAACAGGCGCTCGTACTGCTTGACAATCGCGTTCTTCGGCTCCGTAAGTATGGAGCGCAGCGCCTCCTTCGACAGGGGCTCCATATACGTAAGAACCGGAAGCCGACCCACAAGTTCCGGGATCAGCCCGTAGGACTTGACGTCCTGCGGCATGACATACTGCATCAGATTGCCGCGGTCGACACTTCCCGCCGCCTGGGCACGTCCGTATCCGAGCGCGCGCGTATTCAGACGCTGGGCTATCTTCTTCTCGATGCCGTCGAACGCACCTCCGCATATGAAGAGTATGTTCTTGGTGTTCACATGTATGAAATCCTGGTCGGGGTGTTTGCGGCCGCCCTTGGGCGGAACGTTCACGATCGTACCCTCCAGAAGCTTGAGCAACGCCTGCTGCACGCCTTCTCCCGACACGTCACGCGTAATGCTCGGATTGTCGCTCTTGCGGGCAATCTTGTCAATCTCGTCGATGAAGACAATACCGCGCTCGGCTGCCTCGACATTGTAGTCGGCAACCTGCAGCAGGCGGGTCAGGATACTCTCGACATCTTCGCCGACGTATCCGGCCTCGGTCAGCACCGTCGCGTCGACAATCGTGAAGGGGACATTCAACAGACGGGCTATGGTTTTGGCGATAAGCGTCTTGCCGGTACCGGTAGGACCCACGAGCAGAATGTTCGACTTGTCGATCTCGACATCGCTGCCGTCATTGCTGCGACTGCATATCAACCTCTTGTAATGGTTGTACACGGCCACGGATATGTATCTCTTGGCCGTGTCCTGCCCGATCACGTACTGGTCGAGAAAATCCTTTATCTGCACCGGTTTGAGCAATTCCTCCATCGTCCGCGGGGCCTTGTCGACAAATCCGTTGTCACGGTCTGCGGCGCGGTTATCCTTGATGACACCGCCCATCACCAGCATACGGTACGCCTCGGCTATGCAGTTGTTGCATATGTTCACGCGATGGTCGCCGCTGGTAAGCAGCAGCTCCACATCGCTGCGCCTGGCTCCGCAAAAATCGCAGCAGTCATTCTCCTGCTTGCCTCTGCCTCCTCTGTTGTTTCTGTTCTCTGCCATTATTATTTCTGACGTTTTGTTAACACATCGTCTATGAGTCCGTACTTCTTCGCCTCCTCGGCCGAAAGCCAGTAATCGCGGTCGGCGTCACGTTCGATCTTCTTGACCGACGCACCGGTGTGCAAAGCCAGAATCTCATACAACTCGCGCTTGGTGCGCAGTATCTCGCGGGCCGTGATCTCGATATCCGAAGCCTGGCCCTGCGCACCGCCCAGAGGCTGGTGTATCATCACGCGCGAGTGCGGCAATGCCGAACGCTTGCCCCTGGCACCGGCCGCCAGCAGCACGGCCCCCATCGATGCGGCCATACCCGTACATGTGGTGGCCACGTCGCAGCTGATCAGCTGCATTGTATCGTATATGCCCAGTCCCGCCGATACCGAACCGCCGGGCGAGTTGACATATATCTGAATATCCTTGTCGGGGTCCACCGACTCAAGGAAGAGCAACTGGGCCTGTATGATATTGGCCACATCGTCGTTGATCGGTGCTCCCAGGAAGATGATACGGTCCATCATCAGACGTGAGAAGACGTCCATCGTCGCGATATTCAACTGGCGTTCTTCGATGATCGTCGGCGACACATAGGCGGCCTGCGTGGAGATATAGTCGTGGAGCGTCATGCTGCCGATGCCGCGGAATCCTTTGGCATACTTTTCAAATTCAGACATATGTTTCTAATTTTAACGTTAAACGTCCGATGCTGTTCAATCAATGCAACGAACTCTGCAGTCCGGTGCAAAAACCAAACCCGCAGAGTCCGAAAACAGTTTTTTGATACGGAAAGGACTAAATCTCCTTGGCCAGCTTGGCAAAGTCCTCGGCCGACACGAGTTTCTCCGTAACCTTGATCTTCGACTTGACGTCCTCGACAACCTTCTGCTCGTAGAGCTTCTCGTAGATCTTCTGCGACTGCTCCTTGTTGTCGAGAATCTGCTTTGCGAAGTTATCGATCATCTCGGCGGGGGCCGACGGCATACCGTACTGCGCGAACTGTGCGGCAGCGAACTGCTTTGCCTCGGCATTTGCCTCCTCGGCCGAAACCTTCAGGTCGTCCTTCTGTATGAAGTACTTCTGGAGGAAGTTCCACGAGAACATCTTCACGAACGAATCGAAATCCTTCTCGATATCCTCCTTCGTGAACTTACCCTCGTTGATCACATAGAGCCAGCGCTTGAGGAACTCGACAGGCATCTCGAGCTTGGCCTTGTCCAGAAGGTAGTTGCGCAGCTGGAGCGTGAAGAGGTAGTCGCTCTCGCGCGAAAGCTCGCGGTTGATCTCCTCGTCGATGAACTTGTTGAGTTCCTCCTCGTTCTTCACGTTGCCTGCGGGGAATGCCTCCTTGAAGAACTCCTCGTTGAGTTCGGGGTTGGCGAAACGGCGGATCTTGGTAATCTCAAGCGAGAATACCGGGTTGAGATCGGCCAGTTCAGCCTCCTTTACATGAAGGATCGACGCACGCTGCGACGGATTCTTGTAGAGGTCGTTGACGTTGATCGTGGTCTTGTAGCCGACCTTCTGGCCGATGAAGGGCTTACGCTCCTCGTCGCTCATCGAGATCAGGCCCAGGTATGCGTCCTCAACCTTCAGGTCGCCGTTGTCGAGCGTAACGGTCAGAGCCTCGTCCGAAGTCACCTCCTCGACGTCTACCAGACGGCCGAAACGGCGCAGGTAGTTGTTCAGGTAATCCTCGTGCATCTTCTTGTCGACCTTGATGCGGTTGTACACGACCTTGTCCTTCTCCGAAAGATCGAGCTTCACCTCGGGAGCCTCGCCGATCTCGAATACGAATTCGAATTCGGTATTGTTGTCGAAATCGAAATCACCCTGCTCCTCTGCGGGAATGACATCACCCACATAGTCGATCTTCTCCTTCTGGAGATACTCGAATGCGGAGTTCGACGCCAGGCGGTACGACTGCTCGGCTACGACACCCTTGCCGTACATCTTCTTGATGATACCCATCGGCACCATGCCGGGACGGAATCCGGGAATATTGGCCTTGCGCTTGTAGTCGCGGAGCGTCTTCTCTACGGCCTCGCCGTAGTCCTTTTCATCGACGGTCACCCTTATCAGCGACGCGTGTTGCTCTTTCTGTTCTCTAACGATTTTCATAACTGTATATTTGTCCTTTATTTACTCTCGATACGGGTGCGCAAAGATAGAAATTTAATTCGCATATTACAAATATAACGAATTATAATGTTACCTTTGTAGGTAGATATGAGAAGTTTTACCACCATACTTTTACTTGCGGTTTCGTTCTTCGGCTGCAGCGGCAGAAGCAGTTCCGCGAAGCAGACGGTTCACACCGCCGAGCCGCGTTTCTACTCGTACAGGGTAGTTGCCGAGCACCCGCATCTGACGACAAGCTACACGCAGGGATTGCAATACGCCGACGGCACGATGTGGGAAGGAACGGGCCAGCACGGCGAGTCGAGGCTGCAGCGCATAGATCTCGAAACGGGACGGGCCACAGTCGTCGCCGAACTCCCCTATTCCGAATTCGGCGAAGGCATAACACTGCTCGACGGCAAGATATACCAGCTTACATGGACCAACAACATAGCCCACGTCTACGATGTCTCGTCTGGCGAGAAACTGCGCGACATGCGGTACACGGGCGAGGGCTGGGGGCTGACTACCGACGGCGAAAAGCTCTACATGTCGAACGGATCGTCGAACATATACCGCATGAATCCCGAGACGTTCAAGCGCGAGGCGACGATCGCGGTCACGTTCCGCGGCGAACCGGTGAACTACCTCAACGAACTGGAGTGGATCGACGGCAAGATATGGGCCAACGTCTACACCACGGACCAGATAGTCATAATCGACCCGGCAAGCGGGTGCGTCGAGGGCGTAATCGACCTCACGGGCATACTGCCCGAGAGCGAAACCGGTCCCGAGACCGACGTACTGAACGGAATAGCCTACGATGCCGCGGGCAAACGCATATTCGTAACGGGCAAGAACTGGAGCAAACTATTCGAGATAGAGCTGGTCGAACAGTGACGGGCAAATCCATATACGATGTATCCGACGGCCGTGTGCTCCTGCTTGACGGAGGGTTCGGCACAATGGCCATGAACGGATTTACGGCGGACGAGATCCACGAGGCATACCTGCGTGCCGGTGCCGACATCATCGAGACCGACATCGCCGCATCGAGCCATGATGGTGCCGCAGAAGCAGCCCGCACGGCCCGCGCGGCAGCCGAAAGGCACACCGCCATGAATCCCGGCAGACCGAGGTTCGCCTTCGGGGCGGTATATCCTTCCGGCAGCAACGTGCCGGAACATGTGGAGGGGCTGCTCGACGGCGGCATCGACGGCATAATTTTCGAAACGGCCACATCTGTAAAGGCCCTTGTCGGAAGCCTCGAAACGCTTGCGTCCATAACGGCGCGCCGCGGCATTCGGGTTCCCGTAATGGTCTCTGCAACGCTTACACGCGAGAGTGTGCTGCCATCGGGCGAAACGATCGCCGATTTTTACAGTGCAGTCAGGGGTTTCGAACCTCTCGCGGCCGGTTTCAACTGTTCGTTCGGGCCGGAATCGCTCCTGAAGCCGCTTGAGGAGCTTGCCGGAATGTCGGACATGCGCATCATGGCCTATCCGAGCGCCGGACTGCCCGACCGGGACGGCCGTTATCCCGTAACTCCGGCGGCATTTGCCGCAGTCGTGTCGGAATACCTCGAACGCGGGCTGGCCGACTGTGTCGGCGGGTGCTGCGGGACCACGCCCGAATACATATCGGCCCTTAACGGCATCGTCGGGAGATACACCCCGCGAACCATGACCAAAAACAAGAAAAGAGACTTATGACACCTGTCGAATTCCGCCGCCACCTGCATGCGTTCCCCGAACTGTCGTTCAAGGAGGAGAAGACCGCACGCTTCATCGCCGAACAGCTTTCGGCTCTCGGCATAGAGAGCCGCAGCATTGCCGGCACCGGCATTCTGGCCCGCATCGAGGGCCGTGGCGACACACGCCGCGCCGTCGTCCTGCGTGCCGACATCGACGCACTGCCCATACACGAGGCTGCCGACGTGGCCTGGCGCTCGCGCAACGAGGGTGTCATGCACGCCTGCGGGCATGACATGCATGCCGCCGTACTCTTCGGCGTGCTGCAGCGGCTGAAGGCGAAAGGGGATTTCGACGGCACAGTATTCGGGCTCTTCCAGCCGGGCGAGGAGCTGGTCCCGGGCGGGGCATCGCTCGTTCTCGCCGAGAAACCGTTCGAAGGATACAACGTCGCAGCTGTCATCGGCGAGCACGTCGAGCCGCAACTTGAGGTGGGTACATTCGGATTCAGGGCCGGCAAATACATGGCCTCGAATGACGAGTTGCATATCACCGTTCACGGCAAGGGCGGCCACGCCGCCATGCGCCAGCTGATAAAGGACCCCGTAACCGCCGCCGCAGAGCTGATACTGCGGTTCACGGCGATGAATTCGGAGGAGAGCGTCGTCTCGATAGGGCGCGTCGTGGCCGACGGAGCGACCAACGTCATACCCGACACCGTAAGACTGGAGGGGACGATGCGCACCTTCGACGAGGGGCTGCGCGAGGGCATAAAGCGTCAGATGGCAGAAGCTGCGGCCGAAACGGGAACGAAATACGGTGTCACGGTCGATGCGGACATACGCCGCGGATACCCTTGTGTCGTGAACGATGCAACGCTGACGGCAACAGCCCGCAACATAGCGGCCGAAAGGTTCAATGCAGTGGATCTTCCACTGCGTACCACGGCCGAAGATTTCGGCTACTACTGCGGCGTATATCCGTCATTGTTCTACCGTCTGGGGACCGGCGGCACGGGTGCCACCCACACGCCCATGTTCAACCCCGACGAGCGCGCCATAGGATATGGCATTGAATTCATGAATCTATTGACAAGAACCATACTCGAAAATGGGAAGGAAAAAGAATAACAGCATAACATTCGATGAACGGGCATCGTTCATCGTACGAATGTTCAACGAGATGCCGGACAAGAGCTTTTCGCTCAAGCATCTGGCAGCAGCATCGGGAGGAGCCGACGCACAGGGGCGCGAGATGACCAGGGCCATACTCGAACGTCTCGAAGAGGAGGGTACGATCTGCGTAAGCCACCGCAAATACCACCTGAGCCGCAACCTTATGCCTCATTATGAAGGTATCGTGTCGATGACGGCATCAGGTGTACTGTTCGTAACGGTCGAAGGGCTCGACAGCGACATCTTCGTCGACCCCCGCAATTCCGGACACGCACTCGACGGCGACCGCGTGGAACTGATCATAACGCGCCACTCGCGCAAAGGGTCGCCCGAAGGCGAGATAATACGCATAATCGAGCGCAGCAACCGTTCATACATCGGCACGACGGAGGTCATGTCGAAGAATACGGTTCTGGTCCACACCGACTCCCGCCGCATACCGGTTGACATCTACCTTTCGCGGCACAAATATCCCGACCTCGAATCGGGTAAAAAGGTGGTCGTACACGTGGAGGAGTGGTCTGCCGAAGACAAATGGCCTACGGGCGTACTTGCAGACGTTCTGGGTGACGAAGGCAACAACGACACCGAAATGCATGCAATATTGGCCGAATACGACCTCCCGTACAAGTTCGACGAGGAGGTAGAGCGTGCCGCCGAGCGCATTCCGGGCGAGATAACCGAGAAGGATTATGCCGAAAGGCGCGACATGCGCAGCGTCACGACCTTCACGATCGACCCGGCCGATGCAAAGGACTTCGACGATGCACTATCGATCCGCCGGCTGAACGACGACACGTGGGAGGTCGGCGTACACATCGCCGACGTGACGCACTACGTACGTCCCGGTTCGATCCTCGACAATGAGGCACAGGAGCGCGGAACATCGGTGTATCTCGTCGACCGGACGGTGCCGATGCTGCCCGAGCGTCTGTCGAACGAGCTCTGCTCGCTGCGCCCGCACGAGGAGAAACTCTGCTTCTCGGCGATATTCAACATCAAGGATAACCTCGACATTACCGGCGAGTGGTTCGGCCGCACGGTGATTCTCTCGGACCGCCGTTTCACCTATGCCGAAGCGCAGAGCGTCATCGAGACGGGCAAGGGAGACCTCGCCGAGGAGATACTCACACTCAACCGGCTGGCCAAGGGTCTGCGCGAGGCCCGCATCAGCAACGGAGCCCTGCTTTTCGACCGCCGCGAAGCCAAATTCACGCTCGATCCCGACGGCAAACCGACCGGAATATACTTCAAGGAACAGAAGGAGGCCAACCATCTTATCGAGGAGTTCATGCTGCTGGCCAACAAGCACGTCGCGCAGTTCTGCGCCAAGGGCAAGAGCGGGCACAAACGCACGATGGTCTACCGAATACACGACAAACCGGACTCCGAGAAACTCGACAAGTTCCGCACGTTCATTCTGCGTTTCGGTCTCATATTCAAGGCCAACAAGGGCAAGGCCATAGCCCGCGAGATGAACAGGCTGCTGGGCAAGGTCAAGGGCAAGCCAGAAGAGAATGCAGTGTCGACGCTGGCCATACGGTCGATGGCAAAGGCCATGTACTCGACCGACAACATCGGGCACTACGGACTTGCGTTCCCCTACTACACGCACTTCACGTCACCCATACGCCGCTATCCCGACATGATGGTACACCGCCTGCTGGCACGCTATCTCGACGGCAAGGGATCGGTGGACAAGGTCGCACTCGAAGCGCAGTGCGAGCACGCTTCGGAACGCGAAGTGATAGCGGCCGAAGCCGAACGCGCATCGATAAAGTACAAGATGGTGGAGTACATGCAGGGCCACAGCAACGAGGTCTTCGACGGCCATATATCGGGTCTCAGCGAATGGGGCATATATGTCGAACTCGAAGACTCGATCATCGAAGGCATGGTACACCTGCGCGACATCGACGGCGACTTCTACCGTTTCGACGAGGAGCGATACGAAGTCTACGGTACATCGACAGGCAAGGTCTATACATTGGGTGACAAGGTGCGCGTACGCGTCAAGGCGACCGACCTGCGCCGGCGCACCCTCGACTTCGAACTTGTGAACGGAAAGTGAAACTGCACGACCTGTACGAAAAGTGCCTCGACCGCGAGCCGCTGAGCCGCGAGGAGGCCTACGCGCTCTACGATGCGCCGCTGCCGGAGCTGGCCGAAACGGCAGACCGTCTCCGCCGACAGACGGTCGACGACCCCTCGGCAGTGACATGGCAGATAGACCGCAACGTCAACATAACCAATGTCTGCATATCGGGGTGCAAGTTCTGCAATTTCCACTGCAAACCGCACCAGACCGAGCGTGCATTCATAACGACCATAGAACAGTACTGCGAGAAGATCGACCAGACATTGCGGCTCGGCGGCGACCAGCTCCTGATACAGGGCGGCCTGCACCCGCAGTTGGGAATAGAATTTTACGAAGAGCTGTTCCGCGAACTGAAGCGCCGCTACCCTACGCTCCGGCTGCATGCGCTCGGGGCACCAGAGGTAGCCCACATCGCACGCATAAGTTCGCTCCCGACCATGCAGACCCTGCAGAGGCTCATGGCCGCAGGTCTCGACTCCCTGCCAGGAGCCGGAGCCGAGATACTCGACCCCGACGTCCGCAAACGCATATCACCGGCCAAGCCGGGCGTGGACGAGTGGCTTGAAGTAATGCACGAGGCTCACCTGCTGAACCTGCCCACCTCGGCGACTATGATGTACGGCCATGTCGAAACGCCTCACCAGAGGGTCGACCACCTGCTGCGCATACGCGACCTTCAGGCCCGATATCCCGAAGGCAACTACGGTTTTATAGCTTTCATACCGTGGATATTCCGCTCGACGGGAACCCGTCTCGAACAGGAAGGTGTCGTCACGCATTTCTCGCCGCTCGAATACATACGCATAATAGCCGTCAGCCGGCTCCTGCTATGCAACATACGCAACATACAGGCATCGTGGCTCACCGTCGGCAAGGCAACGGCGCAGATAGCACTGCACAGCGGTGCCAACGACATGGGGTCGATCATGATCGAGGAGAACGTTGTGGCTTCGGCCGGCGCGCACAACACATTCGACGCCGAAGGCATACAGCAGGCCATACGCGAGGCCGGGTTCACACCGCGTCTGCGCAACCAGCTCTACGAATACAGGCAGTGGCCCGTATAGTTTCGCCCTAAAGCGGAAACGGGCCGCATCTTTGACGATGCGGCCCGTTTCATTATCGAATGAGGCGCTATTCTTTTACTGTAAAGCCGCCTTGCAGATCGGCATTGGAATCGTGGCCTATCCAAACATGGAAGTCACCGGGTTCCTGCGCGAACTTCATGTCGGCACGGCAGAAAGCCATATCTTCGGGTTGTATGGTGAACTCCACGACCTTCGATTCGCCGGCCTTGAGCGACACCTTGCGGAAGCCTTTCAGCTCGCGCACTGGACGTGTAGTCGATGCCACCAGGTCGCGCAGGTAGAGCTGAACGACCTCATCGCCGTCGCGTTTGCCGCTGTTGGTAACCTTGACACTCACACGTACAGGCTCGCCGAGAGCCACCTCGGGAGTAAGCACCTTCAGGTCGGAGTAGTCGAATGTCGTATAGCTCAACCCGTAACCGAAGCAATAGAGCGGTTCGTTGGGTGTAAACTTGTAGCGCGACAGATACTTCTCACGCGCATCGGGCGACGGCATCGGACGTCCCGTACTCTTCATCGAGTAGTGTATGGGCACCTGCCCGATCGTCAGCGGGAAGGTCATGGTCAGACGTCCCGAAGGATTGAAATCGCCCGACACGACATCAGCCAAAGCCGCTCCGGCCATCGTTCCGGCATGCCACGTTACAAGCACGGCATCGACCTTGGCAACCTCGTCGGTGATATCCATCGGACGGCCCGTCACCAGCAATATGGCAACCGGCTTGCCCGTAGCAACAACGGCGTCGAGCAGTTCGAGCTGCGGCTGCGGGATCTCTATCGAGGTAAGGCTTGCAGCCTCGCCGCTGCACGAATTGGGCAAACCCAGCGTCAGCAGAACCACATCTGCACCATTCGCTGCGGCAACAGCCGCATCAATACCTCCCTTTATGGCCTTTAGAGGCTTGCAGCCCTCGACACACACGACATTGTCGCTGCCGAAACGCTCCTGCAGGCCCTTGAAAAAGGTAATGGTGCGCTTACCGTCTCCGGAGGCGCTCCATGCCCCGAGCATCTCATGGCCCGAATCGCCGAACGGGCCTATGAGGGCTATCCGCTCGTTGCCTTTCAACGGCAGCAGACCGTTCTCGTTGCGGAGAAGCACCATCGACTTGCGTGTCACGTCACGTGCAATCTCCATATTCTCGGGACGGTAGAGTTCGGTCTTGTAGCGACCGTTTCCGTAACGGTAAGGGTCGTCGAAAAGTCCCAACCGGAACTTGGCCACGAGTATGGCACGGCAAAGCTCGTCGAT
>DXGW01000043.1 GCA_019113665.1 Candidatus Alistipes excrementipullorum | reverse complement strand
TGTCTGTTGAGAGTGCAGACGTCGGATATGGCGGAGGCGATGTCAGAATCGAGTCGGATGAGGATTTGATAATGCGTTGGGTACATCTTTATGTCGACGGATTTGAAAAATATACGTTGCTGTATGGAGATGAGCCTTTATACTACGACGAAGATTATGTGCCTGTTTTTGCTTATCCGGAAACATATCCTGCCGTCTATGAGTTACAGGATTGCAAGATTACTTTCGTGGAGGCACGAACTGTGGAGGTTGAGATTGCGGCTTCGGATGAACAGCGCATGTTCGAGGTGGTATTTTCCGGCAAGACTCGAAGTGGTTGTTTGCTGTCTCCTACGCCGGTTGAAATATACCAGAATAAACAATAACGTGGTTTCGAGAATAAGTTTTGGCAGCGGATATTTTCCGCTGCTTTTTTATGTGCAAGTTGTCGGACGAAAAAAATGTCGGTTATGGATAAAATAGGCGATTTTTGAAGAATTTGTGCTGAAAAAGTATGTGATATTGGATTTAAATATGATTTGTATATCGATAATCGATAAAAAGTTTATAACTTGTTGAAAAAATATCGATTTTTGTGAATAACGACAGTTGATGTTGCATACCTTTGCACCTGTCGATGAAGATGGGGTGAAATATCCCCGGCCCATCGGTTAAGGTTGGTTAAATACATAATGGAAAACATGACACTGTTGAGATTCAAAATGGTCGATGCCGCGCTCAATCACCGCGCCGTCGATGTCGCAGCTCCCGAAGGCCGCCCGTCGGATTATTTCGGCGAAAAGGTCTTCAATCGCAAGGCCATGCGCAAGTATCTGAACAAACAGACTTACGAGGCGCTTGTCGATACTATCGAGAACGGAACGCCGCTGACCCGCGAAGTGGCCGACGGTATAGCTTCCGGCATGCGACAGTGGGCGCTCGAGCATGGTGCGGACCACTATACGCACTGGTTCCAGCCCCTGACGGGCGGAACGGCCGAAAAGCATGATGCTTTTGCCGAGCCCGACGGCAAGGGTGGCGTTCTTGAGGAGTTCTCCGGCAAACTGCTCATACAGCAGGAGCCCGATGCCTCGTCGTTCCCCAACGGCGGCATACGCAATACGTTCGAGGCCCGCGGATATTCGGCATGGGACCCCACCTCGCCGGCCTTCATTGTGGACACTACGTTGTGTATTCCGACGGTGTTCATAGCATATACTGGAGAGGCACTCGACTACAAGACCCCGTTGTTGCGATCGATTTCGGCAGTGGACAAGGCCGCTACGGAGGTCTGCCGCTATTTCGACAAGAATGTCAATCGCGTGATATCATACCTCGGTTGGGAACAGGAATATTTTTTGGTTGATGAGAGTTTGTGGGCGGCACGTCCCGACCTCGTTCTGACGGGGCGTACGCTGATGGGTCACGAGTCTGCCAAGAACCAGCAGCTCGAAGACCACTATTTCGGAGCGATACCCTTGAGGGTCATAGCTTTCATGAAAGACCTGGAATACGAGTGTCTAAAGCTCGGCATTCCGGTAAAGACGCGACACAATGAGGTAGCCCCCAATCAGTTCGAGCTGGCACCCGTCTATGAGGAGGTGAACCTTGCCAATGACCATAACCAGTTGCTCATGACGGTTATGGACAAGGTCTCGCGCCGGCACCATTTCCGCGTGCTGCTTCATGAAAAGCCGTTCAAGGGTGTGAACGGCTCGGGCAAGCACAACAACTGGTCGCTCGGAACCGATACGGGCGTCAATCTGTTGGGTCCGGGACGTACGACGATGGAGAACCTGCAGTTCATAACCTTCCTCGTGAATGTAGTCTCCGCCGTATACAAGCACAACGGCCTGCTCAAGGCTTCGGTCATGAGCGCTACGAACGCTCACCGTCTGGGTGCACATGAGGCTCCCCCGGCAATCATCTCGACGTTCCTCGGGGCACAGGTTTCGGCCGTACTCGACAAGATCGAGGAGAGCCGCAGTGACGAAGTCATTCGTTTCGATGCCAAGAGCGTCTTCAAGATGAGCGGCATATCGCGTATTCCGAGCCTGTTCCTCGACAATACGGACCGCAACCGTACTTCGCCGTTTGCGTTTACCGGCAACCGTTTCGAATTCCGTGCCGTAGGCTCGTCCGACAACTGCGCCGAGGCCATGATCGTCCTCAATTCGGCTGTGGCGAGCGAACTTACTGAGTTCAAGCGTGAGGTAGACATGCGCATCGAGGCTGGGGCAAAGAAGGAGAAGGCTATATACGAGGTACTGAAAAACATGATCAAGGCTTGCAAGCCTATCCGTTTTGACGGCAACGGCTATTCCGACGAATGGAAGGAGGAGGCTGCGCGCCGCGGCCTTGACTGCGAGACGGTAACGCCGGTGATATTCAAACGCTATCTCGATCCTGAAACCGTCAAGATGTTCGGCGATCTGGGTATTTACACCGAGGTGGAGCTCGAAGCTCGTACGGAGGTCAAGTGGGAAACATATGTCAAGAAGATCCAGATCGAAGCCCGTGTCCTTGGTGACCTTGCCATGAACCACATCGTCCCCATCGCGTCGAAGTATGAATCGGTATTGCTCGACAAGGCCTACAAACTCAAGGAGCTGGGCATGCCCTCGACTTCGGATATCGAACTCATAAAGCGCATACAGGACCATACGGCTGCAATCCAGCAGATGACCATCGATATGATCGAGGCCCGCAAGGTGGCCAACAAGATAGAGAGCATGTACGAAAAGGCGATGGCATACCATGATACCGTGGAGGTCTACTTCGAGAAGATCCGCAAGCATATCGACCGCCTCGAAGAGGTTGTGGACGACCAGTTGTGGACGCTTCCCAAATATCGCGAACTGCTGTTTATCAAGTAAAGTGCTGCCTGTTTTCGGGCATATGCTTTTGAGCCGGAGGAGACTCTGGCTTTCTTATTTGGGTATTTTTGTTTACATTTGTCCTCAACCTGAAAAAACTATTAATCTGATCAGACAAATGAATGGAAAATTTTTGATGACCTGCGCGGCCGTTTTGGTTGCCGTGTCGGCATCGGCCAAGGGTGAGCGCTGGCAAAATCCCGAACTCTTCGAAGTAAACCGCGAACCCATGCGGTCGAGTTTCATCGTCTATCCCTCTGTCAACGACAACATGTATGTGAACGACTATTCGACGTCGCCGCAATACAGGTCGATCGGTGGCATTTGGAGTTTCAACTGGGTTGAGAATGCCGATGAGGCTCCGGCGTTGTTCTATCGTCCGGATTTTGACGACTCGTCGTGGGGAACGATGCCTGTTCCCGGTATTTGGGAGTTGAACGGATACGGTGATCCGGTATATACCAATACTCCATATCCATGGCACAAGTTCTTCAAGAACAATCCCCCGTATGTGCCCGTTGAGCAGAACCATATCGGTTCATACAGGCGCATGATCGAGGTACCGGCAGAGTGGGCCGGCAAGGATATCTTCGTACATATAGGTTCCGCCACGTCCAACGTTACGCTATGGATAAACGGCCGTGAGGTCGGATACAGCGAGGACAGCAAGCTTGAAGCTGAATTCGATATTACACGATATGTCAAGCCCGGTCAGGAGAATCTCTTTGCCATGCGCATATACCGCTGGTGCGACGGTTCATATCTCGAGGACCAGGATTTCTGGAGATTGTCGGGCATTGGCCGCGATTGCTATATATATGCACGCGACAAGCGCCGCATATCCGATGTCAAGATTACCCCGGACCTCGTGAACGATTATCAGGACGGCCGTCTTGACGTCAAGGTCAGCGTGACAAAGGGCGTCAAGAGCGTCAGATTTACATTGACCGATGCCGCCGGCAACGAGGTGGCGAACCGTAACTGTGCCGTAGCGAAAGGTGGCGTGGCGACCGTGTTCGAGGTTTCGGCCCCGAAGAAATGGAGCGCCGAGGAGCCCAACCTGTACCGCCTTGCCGTGGAGGCTTCAGACGGTGATGACGTGATCGAAGCTACGGGATTCCATGTTGGCTTCCGCAAGGTGGAGATACGTGACGCGCAGTTGCTGGTAAACGGCAAACCCATATATATAAAGGGTGTGAACCGCCACGAGATGAACCCCAATACCGGCTATTACGTGACGCGTGAAGACATGATACGCGACCTGGAGCTGCTGAAGCAACTCAACTTCAACGCGGTCCGTACGTGCCACTATCCAGATACCCCGCTGTGGTACGACCTGTGCGATATCTATGGCATTTATCTGGTGGACGAGGGCAATATCGAGTCCCACGGCATGGGATACGGCGAAGAGACACTCGCCAAACGTGCCGATTATGCCGCCGCACACCTTATACGTGACCAGCGTATGGTGTTGCGTGATTACAATCACCCGTCGGTGATAATATGGAGTCTCGGTAACGAGTCGGGTAACGGCGAGAATTTCTACAAGTGCTACGACTGGATCAAGGCATATGACAAAAGCCGTCCCGTCCAGCATGAACAGGCTTCGACGAACTACAAGGAGCAGCAGTACAACTCCGACATACAGTGCCCGATGTACGCTTCGTACAGGTGGTGCGAGGATTATTGCAGAAATATGGCCGACCACAAGTGGAAGCGTCCGCTCATACAGTGTGAGTATGCCCATGCGATGGGCAATTCGCTCGGAGGTTTCAAGGAGTACTGGGATCTGGTTCGTAAGTATCCCAACTATCAGGGCGGCTTTATCTGGGATTTTGCCGACCAGGCACTGGCGTACCGCGATCCCGAGAGCGGCAAGTTGATCTATCGCTACGGAGGTGATTACAATGACCGTGACGCTTCGGACGACTCGTTCTGCTGCAATGGTGTCGTGGCTGCCAACCGTACGCCCAATCCCGGCGCATATGAGGTTAAGTACCAGTTGCGCAATATCC
>DXGW01000005.1 GCA_019113665.1 Candidatus Alistipes excrementipullorum | reverse complement strand
TTCAACCCCTCCGGCATTTACGGAAGGTGTAACGGCCGAGGCATACTATGCAGGTGCCTATGACGAAAATGCCGAACTCGGCAGCTACTGGATAAACTTCTACCCGGACGACAACGAAATGGACGACTTCGGTGAACTTCTGAACGAATCTGGATATATCTTCTGTATATCGTTCAGCGCCCCATTGTCCGAAAATCCCGACAGGGCAGTGCTTCCAGACGGATCGTATGCCGGATCGGAGGATATCGCCGACATGACGTTCAGAATCAACGACGAGAACGAATCGTACGTAATACGCCTTATTGACGGTTCGACGGTTCAGACTGCCGTAACTGGCGGCACGGTCGACATCGATGTAACTGACGGCATCTATCGGATTGAGTGCGCACTCACTCTTGACGGTGATGAAGAATATACATACTCGTACACGGGCGAGATTATTTTCCACAACCGTTCACAGGAGGGTATGTACTCGACCCTCAATGAGGACGTCGCAATCAGCGGACTCAGCCAGGGATATGTCGAGCTTTTCGGTGAGAGCATGTTCGAAGGTGCAGAGTCCGACATGGCCCGCATAGTCCTCGGCGATGACGATTTCGACATTCTGACACTTCTCGGTAAAGGCCACGGTGTTGTCATTGACTTCAACATACCCGTCGGTTCGGAGAGTATTCCCGACGGCCGGTACGAGATATTGCCGAGCGACGCATCGTCGATTCCGGCCGGCACGCTTGTCCCGGGCATGATCTATTATTCGATGTTCTTCGGCTGCTGGTACTTTTCAGGTATGAACGAGGCCGCATTGTGCGACGGCACGGTCGACATATCACATTCCGGAAGCAACTACGAGATTTCATTCTCTCTCAAGGACGGTTACGGACATACAGTTTCCGGTTCATACTCCGGTGAACTGTACGAATAGCCGAACCCCATTACGACAAAAAAGGATTGTCCCCGAACGGAGGCAATCCTTTTTTATTGTCAACACAGCCAGACTCGCTACTCAGCACCATATCCAGATTCGCCGACCGTTACTTTCAGTGAAGAATCGACGGAGACCACGCTTCGAGCTATCAGATCGGCGGCCTCGCGCGACTTGAAGCCGTTAACCACAAACACATCAGCTCCGATACGTGAAATTTCGCTGTCTGGCGCATTCTGCCCGATTATACGCCTAACTTCGGGCGAAAGCTCTTCAGCTCCCGTGATCTCAATATGGAAATGCTTGCTCATCAACTCCTCAAGTTCCGCACGGCTGTTTGCATAATTCCCGTCTATCCATGCAGCCACATCGGCCGAGCGGAAACCAAGCCTTTTCACGGTCTGGAGATCCTTCTCGAGCTCCTCGACGGAGCGGTAACCTCCCGCATAGTAACGCCAACCGCCGTCCGGAGTGCGAAGATAAGCCACAGGTTCCAACCCCTTGAACTTCGATACCGGCTGACGTGCCGAAAATTCTCCGAGTTTTATCCTGAAGATCTCGCCATTCTCATATACGGTACATTCCGGGACAGGATTTTTCGAATTGTACACGTACTTCGTGGAAAATTTCAGAGGTTCGTAATCGAGGAAGTAGCGGCGCTTGAAATTAAGCTTGTCAAAACGATATCTCATGCCGTCTATCGACTTGCGGACCACAGCCAGCGAATCCGCGGCCTTCTGCAGACCGGCGGCATTCGCCACCGCTATCTCATAGTCGACCACATAGCGTTTCTGGAAGAAATAGTCGACAATGGCATCGGAAGCATACAGACCCTCCATCTTCTCGATGTTGCGGCGCATTTCGAAAAGGTTGTGTTCCGACTGCGCAAGCATGTCCGTGCGGCCCTGTTTGTCGAAAAGCAGGTCGTACAGATAGGTTTTATTGTCGAACACATAACTCCATGTAGAGGCAAGCGAATCGGATATCTCGTTGCAACGGCCCTGACGTGTCAGGAACAACGACATCAGGCTGTCGGCCGACGCCTCATTGTCGGCTGCCGCATATTCATTACGTACCATTGCAAGAGAATCATAGCAAGCCGCATAGGCATCGACAAGATCCGCCACTACGGATTCGCGTTTCTGTGCCTTGCGTAAAACGGCATAATCCTCTGAAGAGAGTTCGTTTGAAAACCATGCATTACGCGTCAACTCGGCATATTGCACTCCCGCAGCCTGCGGCATAACCGTATCGGCAGATGTTTCCGTCTGTTCGACAGCAACGCCATTGGCCATGTTTTCCATGATCCAGTTCTGCTCGATTGTATTTATACGCTTTGCAAGCCGGCTTTTTTCACCGCGCAATGCATATATCTCGCCCTCGATACGCAATATCTCGGCCGAATATTTTTTCCGGTTGCCGCTGTTGTCCACGAACTTTTCGCGCATGCCGTCCACCACGACCTGCAATGAATCCATACGCTGCTGCATCGACACATCATCACGCAACAGCGACATGTATTCGGGATTGCTTTCCAGGCCGGCAATTCTCGCCTTAGGCTGCTCCTGGGCTGTTGCCACTGGCTGAAACAGGGCCCAACACACCAATATCGAAAGAATCCGTTTCATCGCCACCATTTTATGAAAAATAATTGAATAAATCCGAATATTTCCAAACGGCCCAACAGCATGAGCAACGTGCTTTGCAGACGTACGAATGCCGGCAAGGCCGAATAGTTGTCCATCGTTCCGACATCACCGAAACCGGGGCCTACATTACCGATACAGGCTATCGGGGCCGTTATACTCGTAACAAGATCGAGCCCGCAAAAGGCGTTTATCAATGCCCCGAAGAATATCAACACAAGATATGTCACTATGAATATGCTCACGGCATTCAGATGGTCGCTCTCCTGTATTACGCCGTCGACCTTAAGCCTGATAACGGCATTTGGGTGCTGCTGTCTGCGCAGACGGGCCTTGAACATCTTGACGAACAACAGGGCACGGTCAATCTTTATACCGCCGGCCGTCGATCCGGCACAGGCACAGACGATCGAGGCGAAAATCAGCAGCATTATCGCAAACGAGGGCCATACGTTGCAATCGGCCGTAGCCAGTCCCGTAGTCGAAATCAACGACACGAACTGGAATGTTCCGTGCCGCAGCGACGACCAGATATCGGGGTAGACTCCGGTGGCATACAGACTCACGGCAACCAGCAGGCTGCCTGCAACCAATATCGCGAAGTAGAAACGTGTAACCTCCGACCGGAATATGTTTTTGGATTTGCCGACCACGGTCGAATATATCAGTCCGAAATGCACTCCCGAGAAAGCCATGGCGAAGATAAGCACCAGTTCGATCATCGGGCTGTTGTAATATGCTATGCTTGCATTCTTTGTTCCGAATCCGCATGTCGCACACGCCGACATCGCATGGTTCACCGCATCGAACCAGCCCATGCCCGCAAGCTTGAGCAGCAGGGTAGAGATTCCGGTCAGACCGACATATACGACCAACAGAATCTGAACGACCTGTTGCGTACGGTAACGGTAGTTGTCCTTGGCCAGCGACGAGAGCTCCACGTTCGACAGCGTCATCTTGGTTTTGCCGAGCGACGGCAGAATGGCGAGGGCGAACATCACGACACCGACACCGCCCATCCATGCCGTTGACGAACGCCAGAAGAGCAAACCTTTGGGAAGAGCCTCGACATCGTTGAGAATAGTGGCTCCCGTGGTCGTAAAACCGGAAACGCTCTCGAACCATGCGTCCAGCAGCGAGAATTCACCGCCCCACATCATGTAGGGGAACGTTCCGACCCCACATGCGAGCACCCAGGCTCCCACCACGATGCAGAATCCCTCCTTGTTGTTGATCTGTTCGGTTTTTGGCACGAACAGCATTGGGAATAAACCCAGCAGCACCGTCAGCAACGACGAGAGTATGAGCGGATAAAACGACGAATCCATTCCGTCGAGCAACGAAATGAACGCCGACACGAGCATGAATGCCGCAACATACAGCATCACGACTCCCACATACCTCAATATGACATTGAAACGCATAACTGATCAGGCCTTGTTCTTCTTCGCAGCATTGATGAGCGATTCGATATTCTCCTTGAGGTCCTGCAGTTCGTCATTGCACTCCGCCTTGACAGTAAACGGCAGTTTGAATGCAAGGTAATCTGAAAGGCTCTTGTTTATGCCGAGTATGGGATTGACACAATATATCGTAATAAAATAGAACAGCATCAACACAATGGCAATCATCACGAGCAGCGAAATCAACACCGGCGTAACCGCGCGGTAGGCATTGTGGTTCAACTGTTCGGCCCGCGGGGCCAGACGGTTGTAAGTAAATGTCATATAACCGTTTATCTGGTCCGTTATCTGCGAGACCGCAACATTGTACGTTGTATCATACCATACAGCACCGCGGGCCACGTCGAGACTGTCTGGTTTCGTGGCAAGAAGATTACCCGTAAGTATTCTAAGTCCCGACACCGAAGTTGTCAGCGAATCGAGATACGCGTTGCTTTTGGAGGTATCATATGCCGCAAGGAGCGACGTTTCAAGCCGTGACAGGCTGTTCATGCACAGCGAATCGTAACGGCTGTCCCGTTCACCGAGCACGGCTATTCGCGATACGGCACGGTCATGTTCCTGAAGGGCAAAAAGCATCTCCTTGCCGAGTTCCATATTTCTGCGGGAATTGTTG
>DXGW01000004.1 GCA_019113665.1 Candidatus Alistipes excrementipullorum | reverse complement strand
GCACGAAAGGTCAGCATACAGCATGCAGGACGGGTATATGCCTCAAAAAAAAGACACAGTCCATAGAAACATACGGAAATTGCGAATGTACAACGGCCGAAATTGACTGCTCGGGCGGATCCGTCTTCCACGGATACGACCTTGCAGTCGAAAGCGCCGAAGTCGAAAACTCCGGCGGAAGCAGGATCGAACTGTCGGTCATGCAGTCGTTCACGGGCGAAAACTCCGGCGGATCGGTCATATCCTACAAGGGATCACCCTCGATCCTCAACGTCAACAACAGCGGAGGCTCGCAGACGGTAAAGGAGGAATAATCCGGACAAGACGGATTGCAGCCCGCATAGCAATGCAGACAACGCGGATTGCCGCAATACAAGACAAAGCGATACGCCCGGATTCTATCGAAGAATCCGGGCGTATCGCTTTCCTTGCCCATGCAGGCGCTTACAACTTGATGTCGTAAATCTGTATAACACCGACAAGCCGGTTGTCGTCATCGACAACCAGCAGAGAATTTACCTTGTGGCGGGTCATCAGTTTCTCGGCCGCGATGAGTTTCTCGTACGGGTGTACGGTTCGCGGTTTCGGTGTAGCTATGTCCGAAGCCTTGATCTTGAAGAAATCGGCCTGGCGGCTCTCCATGGCACGGCGTATGTCTCCGTCGGTAACGATACCCTTCACCTTGTCATCGCCGTCGCAGATGACTATGAGGCCCAGTCCCCCACGGCTGACGGCATGGATCATATCCTTGGCCGAGCAGTCGGCAGCAACCACGGGGAGGTCGTTCTTGCGCATGACGTTGCCCACGGTCATCAACAGACGGCGGCCGAGACTGCCGCCGGGGTGCAGGCGCGCAAAGTCGATGCTCGTGAAGCCGCGCTCCTTCATGAGTGCCACGGCCAATGCATCGCCCATGGCTATCTGCGCCGTTGTCGACGACGTAGGCGCCAGGTGCAGTATGCAGGCCTCATGCTTGACCGACACGTCGAGGTGCAGGTCGGCATTCTTCGCCAGTGTCGACTCGGGATTGCCGGTCATGGCTATCAGCCGGTTGCCGTTGTCGTGAATGAAAGGCACGATTTTGAGTATCTCGTCGGTCTCGCCCGAATACGACAGCGCCAATATCACGTCGTCCCTGGATATCATGCCCAGGTCGCCGTGGAATGCCTCGCCCGGGTGCAGGAAGAAGCTCGGGGTTCCGGTGCTCGCGAGCGTCGCCGCCACCTTGCGTCCCACAAGTCCCGACTTGCCCATACCCGTGACAATCAGTTTACCCTTGCTTGCGAGTATCAGCTCGACGGCATCGACAAACTCGTCACCGAGCGAATGTTCGAGATGCTTGAGCGCAAGCGCCTCGGTATGAATGGCCTTGCGGGCTACATCGAGTACGTTTTCACGTTGTTCTGCATTCATCATAGCAAAGATTCGATTACGGTTTCCAGTTTGTCGAGTTCGAGCATGTTGGGGCCGTCGCTCAGGGCCTTGTCGGGTTCGGGGTGCACCTCGAAGAAGTAGCCGTTGGCGCCGAATGCCTTGGCGGCCAGGGCCATTGCCGGCACGAATTCACGGTTTCCGCCGGTCTTGCCTCCGGCGGCGCCGGGACGCTGCACCGAATGCGTGCAGTCCATTATCACCGTCGGGGCGATCTTCAGCATGTCGGGAATGTTGCGGAAATCGACAACCAGATTGTTGTAGCCGAACGAGTTTCCGCGTTCGGTAAGCCATATTTCGGAGGCACCCGACTGCTGCGCCTTCTCATAGGGATAGCGCATGTCGGCGCCCGACAGGAACTGCGCCTTCTTGATGTTCACGACCTTGCCCGTACGCGCCGCGGCCACCAGAAGGTCTGTCTGGCGGCACAGGAACGCCGGGATCTGTATGACGTCCACGACCTGGCCCGCAGGCTCGGCCTGCCACGCTTCGTGAATATCGGTCAGCACCTTCAATCCCCATTTCGAGCGCACGTCGGCAAGCATCTGCAGCCCGCGTTCGAGTCCCACGCCGCGGTACGACGTTATGGACGTACGGTTCGCCTTGTCGAACGAGGCCTTGAAGATGATGTCGGTGCCCAGACGGCGGTTTATCTCCACGAGCCGTGCGGCCACGGTATCGAGCAGTTCGGCCGATTCGATGACACAAGGTCCTGCAATTATCTTCATGACAACGATGTTTTTATTTCCGTCCCGCGAGGAAAGCCTCGGCGCGAGCCAGGTCCTCGGGGGTATCTATTCCGATTGTTTCGACGTCGGATATGCCGACGCCTATCCTGTAACCGTTCTCAAGCCAGCGCAGCTGTTCGAGCGACTCGGCCAGTTCGAGCGACGACTGCGGCAGCGACGTCACCTCGCGCAGCACATGCGCCCTGAATGCGTACATTCCGATGTGCTTGTAGAACGTGTGGCTGCGCAGCCACTCCGAGCGCTCCACGCCGCGCAGGTAGGGAATGACCGAACGCGAGAAGTAGAGTGCATGCATGTCGCGGTCGATGACCACCTTCGGCGAATTGGGGTTTTCGAGGGCCGACAGCGGGTCGGTCGGCGCGAAGGGCTTGACCAGCGTGGCGATGTCGGTTTCGGGATTGTCGAAGCAGCGCTTGACGGTCTCGATCTGCGAGGCCTGTATGAATGGTTCGTCGCCCTGTACGTTCACCACGACGTCGTATTCGCCGCCATGCTTGCAGTAGGCCTCGTAGCAGCGGTCCGTGCCGCTGCGGTGGTCGGGCGAAGTCATCTCTACCTTGCCGCCGAATGCCTCGACAGCCTGCCGTATGCGTTCGTCGTCCGTAGCCACTACGGCATCGTCCAGCACACCGGCAACCTGTTCGTAAACGCGCTCGATCACACTCTTGCCGCCCAGCATCGCCAGCGGCTTGCCCGGGAAGCGCGTCGATGCATAACGCGCCGGGATTATTGCAATGAACTTCATGCTTCTATGCTTTGGGTTCGAGGGCGAGTGCAAGCACCTCCTCGTTGGTATTCACATAATGGAACGTCAGCCCGGCCACGTATTCGGCCTTCACCTCCTCGATATCCTTGCGGTTCTCCTCCGAAAGGATTATGTCGGTGATGCCGGCGCGTTTTGCCGCGAGGATCTTCTCCTTGACTCCTCCTACGGGCAGGACACGTCCGCGCAGCGTCGTCTCGCCGGTCATCGCTATGCGCTCGCGCACCTTACGGCCCGTATATGTCGACACTATCGACGTGATCATCGTAATGCCGGCCGAGGGGCCGTCCTTGGGTATCGCGCCCTCGGGCACATGGATATTGAGGTCGTTCTTCTCGAACATCTCCACGTCGATGCCCAGTTCGGCATGGTGCGCCATCACCCACTCATGGGCTATGGTGGCCGACTCCTTCATCACGTCGCCGAGATTGCCCGTAAGGCTCACCTTGCCCTTGCCTGGCGTGAGCAGCGACTCGATATAGAGAATGTCACCGCCGACCTCGGTCCATGCCAGGCCCGTAACCACGCCGATCATGTCCTTGATCTCGTACTCCTCCCTGAGGAAACGCGGCTTGCCCAGGATCTTCTCGATGTCGGCCGCCGTCAGTTCGGGCGTGTAGGCCTCGTCGAAGGCGATGTTCTTGGCGCGTGCGCGTGCCAGTTTGGCGATGTGCTTGTCGAGCGAGCGCACGCCCGACTCGCGCGTATATTCCGAGATGATCTTCTCGACTATGGCCGGTGTCAGTATCAGGTCGCTCTCCTTGAGACCGTGGGCCTTGCACTGCTTTGGCAGCAGGTGGTGGATTGCGATCTGCACCTTGTCCTCGAGAATGTATCCCGATATGTTTATCAGCTCCATACGGTCACGCAGCGCGGGGTTGATGTTCCCGACATTGTTGGCCGTGGCTATGAAGAGCACCTTCGAGAGGTCGTACTCCATGTCGATGTAGTTGTCGTGGAAGGTGGTGTTCTGCTCGGGGTCGAGCACCTCAAGCAGGGCGCTTGCCGGGTCGCCGTGGTTGCTTACGGTGATCTTGTCGACCTCGTCGAGAATGATCACGGGATTGGACGATCCGCAACGCTTGATCGTCTCGATGACACGTCCGGGCATGGCACCTATGTATGTACGGCGGTGTCCGCGTATCTCGGCCTCGTCGTGCAGGCCGCCGAGCGATATGCGCCCGAACTTGCGGCCCAGAGCCGCGGCGACAGACTTGCCGAGCGACGTCTTGCCCACTCCCGGAGGGCCGTAGAGGCAGAGTATCGGCGACTTGAGATCGCCCTTGAGCTTTATCACGGCCAGATGCTCCAGTATGCGTTCCTTGACCTCGTCAAGGCCAAAATGGTCGTCGTTGAGCTGCTTGCGCGCACATTCGAGGTCGAGGTTGTCCTTTGTCGTCTCGTTCCACGGCAGTTCGAGCAGCACCTGCAGGTAGGTCATCTGAACCGAATACTCGGCCACGGCCGGATTGAGCCTCTCGACCTTCTGCAACTCCTTCTCGAAACGTTCGCCCACCTCCTTGGGCCAGTTTTTCTTGGCTGCGGCCTCGCGCATGCCTGCGATCTCGGCATCTTCGCCGTCGCCCAGCTCGTCCTGGATCGTGCGCATCTGCTGCTGGAGGTAGTAGTCGCGCTGCTGGCGGTCGATCTCCTGCTTGACCTTCTCCTGAATGCTGTTCTTGAGTTCCGAGAGCTGCTGCTCGCGTATGAGTATCTCAAGCAGCTTGCGCGAGCGCGCCAGCAGTCCCGGCGCCTCGAGCAGCGACTGGCGGTCTTCGTCCGAGAGCTCCATGTTCGTGCAGATGAAGTT
Organism: Candidatus Alistipes excrementipullorum; assembly: GCA_019113665.1. GTDB lineage: Bacteria > Bacteroidota > Bacteroidia > Bacteroidales > Rikenellaceae > Alistipes > Alistipes excrementipullorum. The sequence continues at coordinate 2,382 of DXGW01000004.1, read as the reverse complement.
GACGATGCCGCGTTTCGAATCGATGTTCTTAATGGCGAATGCCGCCTCCTTGGGCATTGCGGGCGATATGTTGATTATGTTGAGTGCCACGTCGCGTATCGAGTCGACCAGCGCGTCGAACTCGACGCTCTTGGCTCCGGGCTCGCTGTCGCACAGAGGCGTGACGCGGGCCTTGAAATAGGGGTCTATCGATATGTAGTCACCCACCTCGATCTTGCTCAACCCGCGCAGTATGACCGTAAGGTTGCCGTTGGGCATCTCCAGTATCTTCAGTATCTGTGCGGCCGTACCGACCTTGTACATGTCGTCGGGCGTGGGCTCCTCGACAGCGCCGTTGCGCTGGAGCACGGCGCCGAGCATGCCGTTCTCGGAATTGACGCTGCGCACAAGGTTGATGCTTCTTTCGCGGCCCACAGTGATGGGTGTTATCGATCCGGGGAAGAGCACCGAGCTGCGCAGCGTGAGTATCGGCAGCACCTCCGGGACCTTGACGTCCTCGACGGGTTCGTCGCCGCCGGTCATAATCGGAATGACCTGATGCTTGCCGTCCATGATTTCGGGCAGCATGTTGAGGTCTTCGATGAGGTCAATGTTGTCGATATTGTGTTTTTTTGCCATATTCAATGATTCTGTTTAATTCGCAAAGATAACGTTTTTTGCCGGAACTATATTACATAAGTCACGAAATCTTCACCCGCCGCACGGCGCGGCGGAGCAATAAAACGCCGGACATGCCGATTTTCGCACAAAAATAACTACATTTGCCGGAAACCGAACAACCACATTCCGAACAATGCTGATACTACCCTCCGGGTACGCAAATCCGATACCCGACTGCGAAAGCACCGAAAAGGCCATAAAGCAGGTCAAGGACATGTTCCAGAACAACCTGTCGGCACAGCTTGCACTGCTGCGCGTGACGGCGCCGATAGCCGTAATGAAGGATACGGGCCTCAACGACGACCTCAACGGTTCGGAGCACGCCGTAACCTTCCCCGTGAAGAGCCTCGGCGGCGCAACGGCCGAAGTGGTCCACTCGCTTGCCAAGTGGAAGCGGTGGAAGCTCGCGCAGATGCACACGGCACCCGGCCGCGGCATCTACACCGACATGAACGCCCTGCGGCCCGAGGAGGAGACCGACAACCTGCACTCGATCTACGTCGACCAGTGGGACTGGGAGCAGGTCATACGGCCCGAACAGCGCAACATAGCCTTTCTGAAGCAGACCGTCCGCCGCATCTACGAGTCGATCAAGGTCACCGAGAACAAACTCTACGTCGAGTTTCCGCAGTTGGTCCCGCAGCTTCCCGAGGAGATCTTCTTCATACATTCGCAGCAACTTCTCGACATGTATCCGGGGCTCACGCCCAAGGAGCGTGAAAACGAGATCACGCGCAGGCACAAGGCCGTCTTCATCATCGGCATCGGCGGCGAGCTCTCCGACGGGCACCCCCACGACGGACGCGCGGCCGACTACGACGACTGGAGCAGCGACAACGAGGAGGGCTACCGCGGCCTCAACGGCGACATACTGCTGTGGAACCCCGTACTGGAGATGGCTTTCGAGGTGTCGAGCATGGGCATACGCGTCGATGCCGAAGCGCTGCGCCGTCAGCTGCGGCTCCGCGGCGAGGAGCACAAGGCCTCGATGATGTTCCACCGCATGCTGCTCGGCGGGGAGCTTCCGCTGACCGTCGGCGGCGGCATCGGACAGTCGCGCCTGTGCATGTACCTGCTCCGCAAGGCCCACATAGGCGAAATACAGAGCTCGATATGGAGCGCCGAGATGACGGAGAAATGCCGTGCGGCGGGAATACATCTGGCATAAAATTCTGAAGACAGGGCACATATTCAGCATTATTTTGTAATTTTGCACGCTAATACGAACAAAACGTTAACACATATGCAGATCGCAGACAAATACTCTCCGCAGCAGATCGAAGCGAAATGGTACGACTACTGGGTGGACCACAAGCTCTTCCACTCCGAACCCGATGAACGCGAACCCTACACGATAGTGATTCCGCCCCCCAACGTCACGGGCATGCTCCACATGGGCCACATGCTCAACAACACGCTTCAGGACGTGCTGGTGCGCCGTGCGCGCATGATGGGCAAGAACGCCTGCTGGGTACCGGGTACGGACCACGCCTCGATAGCCACCGAAGCCAAGGTCGTAGCCAAGCTGAAGGCCGAAGGCATCGACAAGGCATCGCTTACGCGCGAGGAGTTCCTGCGCCACGCATGGGAGTGGAAGGAGAAGCACGGCGGCATAATCCTCAAGCAGCTGCGCAAGCTGGGCGCCTCGTGCGACTGGGACCGCACATGCTTCACCATGGACGAGATCCGCACCGAGGGTGTGATCAAGGTCTTCTGCGACCT
>DXGW01000042.1 GCA_019113665.1 Candidatus Alistipes excrementipullorum | reverse complement strand
TTCTTGCTTCGGCTCTCCGGGCGCAGGAAGATGGCGCACATGGCCGGGCTCAGCGTGAGGGCCACGATCGTCGAGATGATCACCGATACGGCGATGGTTATGGTGAACTGGCGGTAGAGCTGTCCGGTTATGCCCGACAGGAAACTTACCGGCACGAATACGGCGCAAAGCACGAGCGACATTGCTATGAGTGCTCCGCCGAGATTGCTCATCGCCTTCTTGGTGGCCTCATACGGCGACAGATGTTCCTCGTTCATTATACGGTCGACATTCTCGACCACGACGATGGCGTCGTCGACCACAATACCGATCGCCAGGATAAGTCCCAGCAACGTGAGCATGTTGAGCGAGAAGCCGAACACGAGCATGACGCCGAACGTACCTATGAGCGATATGGGGACGGCGATTATGGGAATGAGCGTCGCCCTCCAGCTCTGCAGCGAGAGGAAGACGACCAGTATCACCAGCAGCAGGGCTTCGAACAGCGTACGGTAGACGTGGTGTATCGACTCCGAGATGTAGGTGGTCATGTCGAACGGGATCTCGTAGGTGATTCCTTCGGGGAATCCGGCGCTGATCTCCTTCATCGTTTTGCGCACCGATTCGGCAACCTCCATGGCATTGGCGCCCGGCAGCATGTTGATGTTGAGCACAGCGGCGTTACCTCCGTTTATACCGCTCTCGGTGCTGTACGACGAGGCTTCGAGCGATACGCGCGCAACGTCGCGCAGACGTATGATCGAACCGTCGGGATTGGCCATGATCACGATATCCTCGAACTGCGACACGGACGACAGACGGCCCTGCGCCGTGATAGGTATGGTCACGTCGATGCCCTCCATCGGAGCCTGTCCCAGCACGCCGGCGGCCGATTCGCGGTTCTGGTCCTTGAGCGCGTTCTGCAGATCCTTGACTGTCAGTCCGAGGTCGGCCAGCTTGTCGGGCTGTACCCATATCTGCATGGCGTAGTAGCGGCTGCCGACATTGGATACGCTGCCCACGCCCGGTACGCGTCGCAACATGTCGAGCACGTTGAGCGTGGCGTAGTTGCTGAGGTATATCTCGTCGAACTTGGGGTCGGACGAGAGCAGCGTGATGGTCATCAGCTTGCTCGACGCCTGCTTCTCGACCGATATGCCGTTCTGCACGACCTCGGCCGGCAGACGCGCCTCGGCCTTCTTGATACGGTTCTGTATGTCTACGGCGGCGAGCTCGGGGTCGGTCGAAATGTCGAAGGTCACCACGGCGGAGAATCCTCCGGAGTTGGAGCTCGACGACTCCATGTATATCATTCCCGGCGTACCGTTGAGCTCCTGCTCAATAGGTGTGGCCACGGCCTGCGTCACGGTCTGTGCATCGGCACCGGGATACGATGCCGAGACACGCACGGTCGGCGGGACGATCTGCGGGTACTGGTCTACCGGCAGCAGGACCAGACCAATGGCGCCGACGATCACGATCACGATCGACAGCACCGTCGAAAAGACCGGACGGTCTATGAAAAAATCGGACTTCATCGGCTTTTACTCCTTGTTATCGTTGTTGTCGGTCTCTTCTTCCCTGGGGGCGAGCACGGGTTCTACCTTCTGTCCGTGCGAGAGCTTGTGGTATCCCTCGACGACGATGTTCTCGTCGCTGGCCAGACCGCGCTCGATGACTGTATTGTTCCCGATTTCGGGGCCTGTCTCGACGAAACGCTTCTCGACGATGCTGTCGGGACGTACCACGAAGATGTGGGCGCCGCCCTTTTCGAGCACGAGGGCCTTTGTCGGTACCACTATCGCGTTCTCACGCACGTCGAGCAGGAGCTTGACCTTGGTGAACTGCCCCGGCAGCAGAACGTGGTCGGGATTTGCCATCTCGGCGCGTACGGAGAATGTACCGGTCTGCGGGTCGACCTGCGGGTCGGCGAAGTCGACGAGTCCGCGCATCGGGTACTGCGACCCGTCGGCCAGCGTCACGGTGATGTAGGGGTCCCACTTGCGGGTCGAGTCCTTGTGTCCGAGATTGACGTTGCGGGCCTTGCTTCGCAGGTAGTCGAGGGCCGTCATGCTGAAATCCACACGTACGGTGTCGCTCTTGACTACCGTCGCCAGCAGCGACTTGCCGTTGGGGCCTACGAGCGTACCTATGTCGGCATTGCGCTCGGAGATGTATCCCGCTATCGGCGAGCGTACGGTGGTGTAGCTCAGCGTCAGCTCGGCCTGCGTCAGGTCGGCCTCGCCGACTATTACGTCGGCCGTGGCGCTCTCGTACGAGGCTATGGCGTTGTCGAGGTCCAGCTGGCTGGCTGCACTCTGCTCGTAGAGCGGGCGAATGCGGTTCAGGTCGCGCTCGGCCTTGAGGGCCTGTGCACGGGCCTTGTTGAGTTGGGCCTTGGCGCGGTTCATGCGTGCTTCATAGAGCTTGGGGTCGATGATGAAGAGGATCTGGCCCTTCTTCACGTATGTACCCTCGGCGAAGAGCATTTTCTCGAGGAACCCTTCGACGCGTGCGCGTATCTCGACGAACTGCTGGGCGCGTATGCGTCCCACATATTCGCCGTAGATGTTCACGTCCTCGGTGTTTACGGGTTCGACTTCGACTATCGGCAGTATCACCACGGGCGGTTTCGGCCGCAGTATGAAGAAGAGTGCCACGCCGATGAGCACCAGGGAACTGATAGCTGCGATCCAGCGTCGGCGGGTCATTCTTATGCGGACATGGGCGGCCTTCGATGCCGCCTTCTTCAGATTCGCGGGTTTGATCTTTTTCAAATCCGTCTTCATCTTGTCGAGATTCATACAGACGATGTTTTATGTGTGATTCCCTGGCGGTTGTGCCGCAGGAAACCGGAATGCTAAATGTCAGTTGTCAAACTTGTGCATAACATGCGGCGCAAAGATATGCAAAAAAACGGAATATTGCTCATTGCGCCCCTGTTGTATCGGTTTAACGCTCTTGAACTTATTAACGGCCTGTGGCGGTGCCGTAGTATGGACGGCCGCGATAAATTGAGATATGGACACATGCCGCGGAGACCGTAACCGTAAAAATCGTATCTTTGCCGTGTACCCTTGCGGTGCATGATTATATATTATATATGGACAGGAATGTATATGTCAGGGAGAAGTTTCCCGTAACAGGCATGAGCTGTGCGGCTTGCGCCGTACGCGTCGGCAAGGTCGTCGCGGGAGTCGAAGGCGTGCGGGCCGCCGACGTGAACTATGCGGCGGCCGAACTTTCGGTCGAATACGACACTTCGGTGTGTTCGGCGGAAAAACTGCGTGAAGCGGTATGCGATGCCGGATACGGCCTTGTGACGGAACGTGCCGAAGAGCGCGATGCCGAGGCCGAGCGGCTGCATGCCCGGAGGTATGCCTCGATGAAACGGCGTACGGTCGGTGCCGTGGCCGTAGCCGTACCTGTCATGATCGGAAGCATGTTCTTTGCCGATGTCGCGGCAGTGAAATATTGCCTGTGGATACTTGCCACGGTCACGCTTGCCGTTTTCGGACGCGGTTTCTTCATCGGGGCATGGAAGCAGCTCAGGCACGGTTCGGCCAACATGGATACTCTTGTGGCGGTCAGTACGGGCATTGCCTACCTTTTCAGTCTCTTCAACCTGCTCTTTCCCGGATTCTGGCTCGAACGGGGCCTCGAACCGCACCTCTATTTCGAATCCGTAGCCGTGATCATCGCCTTCATAATGACGGGGCGGCTGCTTGAGGAGCGGGCCAAACGCCGTACCACGGCGTCGATACGCCGGCTCATGGATTTGCGGCCCGCGCTTGTGCGGGTCGTTTCGGGCGATGGCGAGTCGATGGTGCCCGTCTCGGCCGTGCGGCCGGACGATACGGTAGCCGTGCGGCCCGGTGAGCGCATAGCTGTCGACGGCGAGGTTGTCGACGGCGATTCGTATGTCGACGAGAGCATGATCAACGGCGAACCGATGGCCGTGCACAAGACGGCCGGCTGCAAGGTCTTTGCCGGGACGCTGAACCGCAACGGGGCATTCCGTTTCCGTGCCGAGCGGGTCGGGGGCGATACGCTCCTGTCGCGTATAATAGATATGGTGCGTGACGCTCAGGGCAGCCGGGCGCCCGTACAGCAACTGGCCGACCGCATATCGGCCGTGTTCGTGCCTGCGATCATGGCGGTCTCGCTGGCGGCTTTCGCTGCATGGGTGATATTCTCTGCGGAAGACGGGTTCAGCCGCGGATTGATGGCCTTGGTGACGGTGCTTATCATCGCGTGTCCGTGCGCGCTGGGACTGGCCACCCCGACGGCCATAATGGTCGGGACGGGGCGTTGTGCCGAGGAGGGAATACTCGTAAAGGACGCGGCCAGCCTCGAAACGGCCGAAAAGTGCGATACCGTGGTGCTGGACAAGACCGGGACGCTGACTGAAGGGAGACCCGAGGTGGTTGCGTCGGTTTGGGCCGACGATGCCGCTGCCGGGACCCGCGACGTGCTTTGCAGCCTTGAACGGCTCTCTGAACACCCTTTGGCGGAGGCTGTGGCCTTGTCGCTCGCAGAGAGTCGCAGACTGCAGGTCGACGGTTTCGAAAGCATTACCGGCCGCGGTGTATGCGGCAGTGTCGGCGGCCGCAGGTACTATGCCGGCAACCGCCGTCTGCTTGACGAGACGGGAGTGACCGTGGCGCCGCAACTGCTTGCCGTGGCTGCCGAGTATGAGAAACGGGCCTCGACGGTCGTGTGGTTTGCCGATGAGGAGCGGGCGCTGGCCGTGCTTGCCGTCGCCGACCGCATGAAGTCCGGGTCTGCCGGTGCCGTGGCGGAGTTGCGCCGCCGGGGGATCGAGGTGGTGATGCTGACGGGTGACAATGAGGCTGCGGCCCGCGAGACGGCACGTCTTGCCGGTATCGGCCGTTTCCATGCCGGTGTACTGCCGCACGAGAAGGCCGAATATGTGGCCCGCCTGCAGTCCGAAGGCCGCAGGGTGGCAATGGTGGGCGACGGTATCAACGACAGTGCCGCTCTGGCCCGGGCCGACCTGAGTATCGCCATGGGGCGGGGCAGCGATATAGCCATGGAGACGGCGATGGTGACGATACTCTCGTCGGACCTTGCGAAGATTCCCGAGCTCATGCGCCTGTCGCACCTGACAGTCAGAACCATTCGCGAGAACCTCTTCTGGGCCTTTTTCTACAATGCCGTGAGCGTGCCGGTGGCTGCCGGTGTGCTTTACCCGCTGTGTGGCTTCATGCTCGACCCGATGATCGGGGCGGCAGCCATGGCCTTCAGCAGCGTGAGCGTCGTGCTCAACAGCCTGAGACTTAAGCGCCGCGGCGGTGCGGCGGAAAAGATCTCCGGACCATGCGGGCCCGCGGTGGAGGAGATGTCTGCAACAGAAAAAATCATAACCATGAAAAAAGAGTACAGAATCAAGGGCATGATGTGCGGCCATTGCCGTGCGCATGTCGAACGTGCATTGAACGGTATCGAAGGTGTCAAGGCTGTCGTTACGCTTGACCCGCCGGTGGCCGTCGTCGAATTCGAGGGCGAGGCGCTTCCTCTGTCCGAACTGCAGCGTGCGGTCTCGGAGAATGCCGGCGACTACGAACTTTCGGAGTAGACGCGTCCGTGACATCTCCGTACCGTAATTACGGTATGGCGAAGTGTGAAAATCACGATTTGTCGGGATTGCCCGCCTGTCGTAAACGGTGTTACTTTGCATTGAACCAAACGACATTGTTATGACAGGAATATTTTTCGGCAGTATGACCGGTACGACCGAGTCTGCAGCCAATGAGATTGCCGCAAGACTTGGAGTGGCGGCAGATGATGTGCATAATGTGGCCGACGTGTCGGCTGATGAGGCCGAACGCTACGACCTGTTGCTGCTGGGCTCCTCGACCTGGGGTTGCGGCGAGTTGCAGGACGATTGGTACGGCTTCCTCGATGCCCTCAAGTCAAAGGACCTGACCGGCCGGAAAGTCGGACTGTTCGGCTGCGGTGACAGCGGATCATATCCCGACACATTTTGTGATGCCATAGGGATCATCTACGATGCCTTGCAGTCTGCGGGCTGTTCGTTTGTCGGAGCTCTCGCTCCGGAAGATTATCTCGCACTCGGTTCGCGTGCTTGCCGCGACGGACGTTTGCTGGGGCTGGTAATAGACGAGAATGCCCCGGCGTCCAATGCCGGCCGAATGGATACGTGGTGCAGACTGATAGAGACCGAGTGACAATGAGTGCCGAGGATTTCCGCCGCTATGATTCGATGAAACTCTTCATGCACAACATTTACGAGTTTCAGAAAGGCGTACGCCGCCTGGTCCTCTGCACGATGTGCCCGACGTGTGCCGTTCTTGTGTGTTCACGTCTCGATGTGCTGGGCATAGGGCATGTGTTGCAGAGGGTGACCGATGAAAAGGTCAACCTGTACTTCGGAGATGCCGTTTGCCTCGAAACAGTACGGCGATTCGTACACAAACCGTTGAATGAATTGACTCCTGAGGAGGATTTCATGCTTGGGGCGATGCTCGGTTACGACATCGGCCAGCAGTGCGAGCGCTATTGCAGGCGCAAGGCGGAAAACATCTGATTTCGTGAGGGCCGGGCCAGAACCCGGCCTTCATTCTTGCCGCGTTGGGGCCGTATGTACGTCTCTGCGGCTCTTTTTTCGTTGTACGGTTCGCCGTTTCGAACGAAATGACTATTTTTGTCGCCGATATGAAGACTGAACACGAACTTGTCGAGATTCTCGATTTCCTCGCCGAGTACGCCACCTATCTTCTGGGCTCGGGCGTGCATACCTCGCGCGTGATCCGCAATTCACAGCGAATGGGAGTGGCCCTTGGTGTCGATGTGCAGCTCTCGACTTTCCAGAAAAGTACGATCATGACCGTGCGCGACCCCGATAACGGCGAGGTGCTTACCCGTGTTGTCGGCATACCGGCGCTTCCTGTCAGTTTCGAACGCAATTCGGACCTGAGTGCCCTGAGCTGGGACGCGTTCGACGAACACCTGCCTCTGGCCGAGATACGCCGGCGATATGTCGAACTGATATCCAAACCGCGTATCGATCCCATCTTCGTACTGCTGTGCGTGGGCCTGGCCAATGCGTCGTTCTGCCGTCTGTTCGGCGGCGACTGGACGGCAATGTGCATAGTCTTTACCTCGACGCTCGTGGGCTTCGCCGTCAAGCAGCGAATGCAGGCGCATGGCGTCAACCATTTCCTCATATTCATAATTTCGGCCTTCATGGCGTCGATGTGCGCCTCCATATCCCTGCGTTTCGACTGCACGTCGGAGGTGGCAATGGCGACAAGCGTCCTCTTTCTCGTGCCGGGCGTGCCGCTCATAAACGGAGTCATCGACATCATGGAAGGGCATATTCTAATAGGTTGCAGCCGCCTGATCAACGCGCTTCTGCTTATCGTCTGCATAGCCGTGGGTCTGTCGGCCACATTGTTGATGGTTAAGGACAGTCTGTTATGATAGCGGTCGTCATACTTCTCGATGCCTGTTTCGCGGCCGTTGCGGCCATCGGTTTCGGTGCGATATCCGATCCGCCGATGCGGGCTTTCCCGCGCATCGCCCTGTTGGCGGCGGTGGGTCATTCGCTGCGTTTCACGCTGATGCAGCTTGCCGGCATAGACATAGCCACGGCTTCGTTGTGCGCTGCCATTGTCATCGGTATGGGCAGCCTGTGGCTGGGCCGGGGCATACGTTGCCCGATGACGGCACTCTACATACCTGCGCTTCTGCCGATGGTGCCGGGCATATATGCCTACAAGGCCGTCTTCTCGCTCTTCATGTTCATGCAGTCGCTCAACAAGGCCGGGCAGGGCGTGGAATACATGAATTCGTTTTTCCTGAATGCCACCGTGTCGTTCAGTGTCATCATAATGCTTGCGGCAGGGGCTACGCTGCCGATATTCATCTTCAAGCGCCGCGCATTCTCGCTGACGCGCCGGCGTACCGACAAGAATACGGAGAAATAACCGATGGAAGTCTTCTGGAATACAATCGCCGAGTACAATGCCGCCACATGGATCTGGCAGATAGCATGGGTCGTTATCGGCGCAATATTGACACTGCTGCTCTATTTCCGCCCGACACGCGGGGTGCGTACGGCCATGAAAGTCTATATGGCGGCGCTGAATTTCTGGATAGCGATAGTCTACTACATGGTATATTGCCGTGAGCGCGAGTACAATGACATGTTGGCCATATTCTGGGGCGTTATGGGCTGTATATGGATATACGACCTTGCCATAAAACACGCTTCGCTTGCGCGTACGGGCAACCATACGCTTTTTGCCGTACTGCTTTTTGCGATGCCGCTGCTCTATCCGCTCATGTCGCTGGCCATGGGACGCTCGTTCCCGATGATGACCTCGCCTGTCATGCCGTGCTCGGTGGTGGTCTTCACGATAGGACTAATGCTCGCATTCTCCGAGAGGGTCAACATGATACTTGCCATGATGTTGTGCCACTGGGCCTTCATCGGACTCTCCAAGGTCTACTTCTTCGGCATACCCGAAGATTATCTGATGGCCTGCAGCGTGGTGCCGGCGCTCTATGTCTTTTTGCGCGAATACATCGTATGGGTGGGCAGCCACGGGGTGTCGAAACCGTCGCCGCGTGTATTGCGTGCATTGCTTCTGGTGTTGTGCGTGATCGTAGCGATCTTGTTCCTCTACACGCTGGCCCGGCAGTTCGAACTCTTCATCGACATGTGACGCAACGGGCTTTGTGCGGAAACATTGCGGGCGGTATTCTCCGAGAATACCGCCCGCCGTCTCTTATTCCATGCCGTAGATGTACTCTACCGGTGATTTTTTGAACCGGAGGATTCGGGTATCCTTCGTTCCGGCTCCGTTTTTCGTAAGGTAGAGACCGGCCATGCTGCCGTTGAAGTACCAGCCCGAGCCCTCGGGCGAATGCACTGCGAAGAGAATGTTGTTGTAGTGGTTCGAGTGCATTATGCCGTCGGAGTTCCACTGTGCGCCCGGCCCGTACCATGTCACGGGCTCGTATTTGCTGAAGTCGGGACTCCACATGCCCGTATAGAGAAGGTCGGTGGCGGCAACCGTGCCTACCGTGATGTCGTTGCGGCGCCGCTGCTCGCGCTTTACGCTTGAGTGCCCTTCCCAGGGCGTGCGCAGCGTGTGCGTGCCGCTCCACATTATCCAGACGTAATCCGTGGCGTCGAACATGCGGTTGAACTCCTCCATCGAGGGCAGTTCATACCCTTCGGGCGACAGGGCGTCGGACGGGAGCTTGTTGATGTGCGACTTGGAATCTGTCGAAAAGCCCTCCATGACAAGCTTGCCGTTGTCGTCGATCACGCGCATTCCCTGTCCGCTGTCTCCCT
>DXGW01000041.1 GCA_019113665.1 Candidatus Alistipes excrementipullorum | reverse complement strand
ACGTCCGAAATAGTCGGACGGTACGGCCCATGTCAGCTCCATGCGGCTGCCGTAGCCTTTCGACGAGACGGCGGTTACGGGATTCGGTTTTTCATTGTGGTAGAATATGTATTCGCCGTCGATAAGTCCGGCACCGAGTTGCCCTATATACTGTGGATTGTACAACTCGGTCTCTTCGCGACGTCCCGAGTTAAGTATCAGCTCTTCGAGCATCTCGTTCGTGAATCCGGGACCTCCGTATTTGGCTACGGCGAGGGCTGCGATACCCGCCACCATGGGACATGCAAGCGATGTTCCCGACGTGAAGCCGTAATGCCCGTCCAGAGCCGTCGTATAGATTTGGTAGCGTTCCCCGCCGTCGTTGTCGTCGCCTCCCGGAGCGGCAATATCTATCCACGGGCCGTAGTTCGAGTGGTCGGCCTTGCGGAAATCCGCACCGAGCGATGCCACCGATATGACGGGACCGTATGCCGCGGGGAATGTCGGCGTGTCGTAGTTCTCGTTGCCGGCGGCGAAGATTACCACACCTCCCTTCATGGGACCGGTCTGGTTGCCGTTTTCGTCGCAGCCCGCATACTCCCTGAAGTACTCTATGGCGTCCTTGCCCGCCTGACTCATGTCCGATATTCCGGTATACGTCCAACTGTTCTGGCTGATGACGGCTCCGTGGTCGGCCGTCCATGTCATCAGTTCCACGATGTCGGTGTACCCTTCGGCGTCGAATACCTGACAACTCATCATGCGCACGCCGCTGTCGGCGCTTCCGTCTCCTCCGGCAATACCGCAGATGCCGACGCCGTTGTTGTTTACCGCTCCGATGACGCCTGCAACGGCCGTGCCGTGGTCGCTGGGGGTTATGTCGTAGCTGTGCATGTTGAAGTTGTAGCCGCAGTGGCCTTCGCCGTCGTCCCACATGTTCGCGGCCAGGTCGGGGTGCGTGTAGTCGATACCTCCGTCGTTGACGCATACGATGACCTCGTGGTCTCCGGCAGAGATATTCCATGCAGGTACGGCGTTTATGTCGGCACCGGCGACGCTCCCACGGAGCGACCCGTCATTGAGCAGATACCATTGGTTCGAAGAGAGAGGGTCGTTGAACGGTATGCCGGAGCCGGTTTTCGCACGTGTCGTGCAGAACGGCTCATTTTCCCATGTCGGGACCATGCGGTATATAGGTTCGACACAAACCACGCCTTCGGGTACGCCGAAACGTTCGATGGCCTCGCTTACGGATATGCAGCCGTCGAAATGGACGTTATACCACAGGTGCAGCCCGGCCTTGCGGCGACGCTCCTTGAATCGGCCGCCGTCGGAAAATACGTGTTCGAGGGCTGTGGCTCCGACACGCGCCGCCGCCATGTCGAATCCGAGGTTTCCCGAACCTCCGTTGCGGGTGAAGGCTCCGGTGTCGAGATCGGCGGCCGTATCGGCGAGTTTTACCCGGAATATGCCCGGAATGCACGAGTCGCTTTCCGCCGAGGTTTCGACATTTACATCGCGTACCGGGAAGTCTTTGGTGCAGCCGCACAGCAGCAGGACGATTGATGCTAAACAGATGTATCTCATTCGTTTTTATTGCGAAACGTCCGGAAGTCGTTGCCAACTTCCGGACATGTTATCGTAAATAGCTGATTCGTATTATTGTACGAACTTGATTTCAAGGAACGAATCCTTGCAGACGAAATGGTCAGCCAACGGGGCCTCCCCGAGTTTCCATTCAAGTGTCTGCATGGTCTGGTTTGCGTGTTCCTCCAATTCGCCCTTGAATGTATATGGCTCATAAAGTTTCATTGTATTGTCCGGATAGTGTATGAATGAGAGTTTGTCGTGTACCTCGACATCCTCATAAATGGGATTTCCCTCGTCGTCGTATTCCGGAGCTCCTGTCGGGTCGGTGACCTGTTGCTTGTAGGTGTATGACAAGGTCCATACCTTGCTCTTCATATAGGAGTCGAAGGAACTCTCATCGAAAGAACTTTCGCGTGTCAAGGTTCCGTATTCCTTTCCGTTGACCATGAATTTCAGAGAATTCGTTCTTACCATGCGCTGGCTTTCGCGGACGGCCTCGACATACTCCTCGGGCGAGTAGCTTCCGGGCAGCAACGAGAGTTTGATCGTCTTGTCGGTCTTGATTCCGTAGAGCAGTATCTCTGGAGTAGAGGTTATCTCCATGAATGAGAACTCGTACTCGCCTTCGAGACCCTGATAGCCGTGCTCATAGCCCGGCATGGCGAAATAGTGCAGGAACGAATTGTAGTTTACGAATTTGAGCATCGGTCCTGTCGAGTATTCCACTGCATACGGGGTTTCGAGATACGACTGGTCCTCGATAAAGGTCTCGCCTTCGAACCATGCACGTACGTTGTGGTTCTCGTCGAAACGGAGTACGTATATCCAGCCTCCATATTTGAGGTCCTCGCTGGGGAAGTACTCCATGATCCACGTCTGTCCGTCGAGCAGGGCATCTTCATAGTACTTCAATCCGAGCTGTATGCGGTCTGCGGCCGAATCCTCGAAAAGGGAGTCGTAGGATTTGACGCATGACGTAGCCATGATCGCCGTTGCCGCAATGAGTGTAATTATGTTTATTTTGCGTTTCATCGTTACAGTCTGTTGTTAGTCTTCGAGATTATCCCAGTCGATTTCGTCGAGGCGGTTGAGACGGCCCTGATAGGTGTCGCGCCATTTGTAGACGTCTATCGAGAACTCGTTCTTGAGCCATGAGATGATCATATCGCGTTTCTTTTCGATCTTGGCGCGGGCTTCAGCGTTCTTTATCGAGTTGAGAGTCGATTCCCACCATTCGGGGGTCTCGCCGACGAGCGCAGCTGTCGTTACGGCGATGTCTTCGGCCGGTGTCGAACGTGCGTAGTTGCTCAGGAATCCGTGCTCAAGATAGTCGTTCGGTGCACTTTTATACGAGTCTCCGATGTATCCGTCCTTGGTGATGAGGTCGTATTCGATAGGTACAGCGATGTTGCCGTCGAGAATGTGGGCGAATTCGTGAATCATCGTGCCGGTTATGCTCGAACAGCCGGTTTCACGGTCGAAATATGTGACACCCATTATGTTGATCTGTATTCCGTTTTCGGCCGAACCGAGTACGATCGTATTGTTGCTGTCCATCTCGTGGCTGCCTATAAGGAATAGCAAACGGGGGAAATATGTCTTGGCCAGAAGAGTCGGATCTTCTTCGTCGGACATCAGTTCGGCCATACCGTCGAGCAGCACGAACTTTATCAGCTTTGCGATTTCTATCGACTTGTCGATTGGCGGCGGCGTTACCCAATAATTGAAATGGGTTTCGCGGTCCGGCATGCGGTATTCGAATTTCACGTTGTATGGTTCTACGTAGTGACGTTCGAGCCAAAGGTCGAATTCGCTTTTCACCTCTTCGGAATCCACGATGACGCTGGTGTCGCTCAACTCCTCTTTGAAACAGGAGGTGAGCAGTGCCGAGAGGCAGACGGCAACCAGTATGAACGGTTTGAAAAACAATTTTTTCATATAGTGTCTGTTTTTTTGTCGTTATTCCTGGCGGAACGGGTGGTTGGGTTCGTCTTCGTTACGCGGGTTGGCCTCGAGTCCGGCAAAGCGAACGTCGAGAGGCAGCTGCAGGGCCCGCCGCAGGTCTTTTTCGTCAAGCGTATCTGCGACTCTGAAGCCGGAAGTCGTGCTGTCGTTGTAGTTTGTGTTGTCGAAGCGGTCCACTACTATACCGTAACGCTTCACATCTCCCCAGCGGAGACCGTCGGCC
>DXGW01000040.1 GCA_019113665.1 Candidatus Alistipes excrementipullorum | reverse complement strand
CGAACGAATGTCGCCCGTCACGTCCGTACCTATCTTGACTATGTCGCTCCGCTGGAGTATGCTGATGAGTTTCTGCACCGGTTTAACGTTGCACAGACGTATCAGATAGCAGCGGTCATAAGTCGACAGCTGCAGCAGAGCCACTTTGTACGACACCCCGACCTTGAACGAAGGGCGCGTCTCGGTATCGAATCCGAGCACATGCTGCTGCGAAAGGTACCGGCATGCCTCGACCAGCGCAGGTTCGGTGTCGACCACGACTATGTCGCCGTCGAACTGCGCCGCCGGCAACAATGCCAGCTCGTCGTTTGATATGGAGTTTGCGAAAGCCACCCTGCCGCTATTTGCGTTTGCCCTTCTGGGCGTTCTGCTGCTTCATCATCTGCTCCTGCTGGCGCATGATCTCCTCGTAACGCTGCTGGAACTTCGATTTCTTGCCGTTGCCCTTCTTGGCGGCATTGGCCTGGATCATCGCATGGATCTTGTTGTCGTCCATCATGTAGCGTATGGCGTATGTCTGAACCAGCGAGAGGGCCGTCGTCAGGAAGTAATAGAAACACAGACCGCTCGAATAGTTGTTGAACCAGAAGAGCGTGATCAGCGGCATGAGGTAGACCATCATGAACTTCATTCCCACCATCTGGGGCTGACCCGAAGCCGTCTGCTTGTAGTTCACATACGAGAAGAAGAAGAGCATGCCGGCCATGAGCAGCGCGAAGAGGCTCACATGGTCGCCGTAGAACGGAATGTTGAACGGCAGGTTGAGCACGCTGTCATACGACGACAGGTCGTCGGACCACAGGAACGGCTGCTCGCGCAACTCGATCGAAGCGGGGAAGAAACGGAACAGCGCGATGATTATGGGCATCTGTATAAGCATCGGCAGGCAGCCTCCCAGGGGATTGATGCCGGCCTTCTTGTAGAGGTCCATCATCGCCTGCTGTTTCTTCATTGCGTCGTCCGGATTGGGATACTTGGCATTGAGGGCGTCCATCTCGGGTTTGATGACGCGCATCTTGGCGCTCGACAGGTAGCTCTTGTATGTCAGCGGCGAGATGACGAGCTTGACGAGTATGGCCAGTATCAGAATGATTATGCCGAACGACGAGATGTACTGACGCAGGAAGTCGAATACCGGGATTGTCACCCAGCGGTTCACCCAGCCGAAGATACCCCAGCCCAGGGGAATGAGTCGTTCGAGCGCAATCTTGTCGCCGTTTTCATCGGTAATGTTCTTCAGTATCGCATACTTGTTCGGGCCGAGGTAGAAAGCGAAGTTGTATCCGTCGGTTTCGGCATTGTAGGGCACCGACATCTCGGCCATGAAGTCCTTTATGTATCCCGAGCCGGGCTTGCATGTGTCGAACGACATGTCGGCATATGTAAAGTTGGACCTGGCGATAAGCACCGACGAGAAGAACTGCTGCTTGAACGCCACCCAGTTGACCGACGAGCTGACCTCCTCCTCGCGCCCCTCCTCGCTCATGCCTATGTCGGATATTGAGCTCTCCTTGGGCAGTCTGTATGCCACGGTCGTATAGGTATTCTCGTTCTGGAAGCCGCGCTCGTTCTGGTACGACGTATTGCTCCACATTATGCCGAGGCTGCTCTGCTTCGACATAACCGGCGCCATGTTTTCGAGGTGCACGTCGAGGTCGACAAGGTAGTCGCGCTCGGGATCGGTGCCGTTGTGGACGGTATATACATATGTGAAGTATGCGCCCTCGGCCACAGGCAGGCGCATCGTCAGACGCTGCAGCGAATCGTTGGCCTCAAGGGGCAGCACCTCGAAATCGTACTCCGAGGTATTCACCTTCACGTTGTTGGTGCCGTTCTTGACATAGAACGACATGTCGAAACGGGCCGTAGCCGGATCGAAGAGGCGCACACGTTCGTTACGTTCGCCCTTGGGGGCGTATTTGGTGTACTCCTTGAGTTCGGCATTGATGATCTGACCGCCGCGGGTCGAGAAGTCGAGCTTGAGGAACTCATTCTCGACAGTCACCGTCTGCGGTTCGCGGTCACGGTATGCGGCAAGGGTTTCGCCGTAACGGGCAACCTTCTCCATTGCGGCACGCTCTTCGGGCGACACTTCGGTTTCGGTTTGCACGGCCTCGGCTGCGGTTTCGGCCGATTCCGCGTCGAGAAGGTTCTGCTGTTGCTGCTGTTTGGCCATGTAGGCGTTGTACTCGGCCAACTGTTTCTGGTATTTCTGCTGTTCTTTGGTTGTATATACCGCGAAGCCTACGAATATAAGGCCCGTAAGGATTATTCCTATAATAGATTTCTTGTCCATGTCAAAAGACGATGGGCGGGGCTGTCGTCATTTCACGGCAGCTCCGCCCCTGATAGCTTGTTTCTACTCTTTTTTAATATTGCTGAATTTCATTGCGTTTGCCACGAAAGCCACGAACAGCGGGTGCGGGCGCTCCACCGTACTCTTGTACTCGGGGTGGAACTGCGTACCGACGAACCACGGGTGGTTTTCGACCTCGATAACCTCGACCAGTCCCGTTTCGGGGTTCACGCCGACGGCCTTCATGCCGGCAGCCTCGAACTGTTCGAGATATTCGTTGTTGAACTCGTAACGGTGACGGTGGCGCTCGACGATATGCGTCGTACCGTAAGCCTCGGCGACCTTCGAGCCCTCCTTGAGTTCACAGGGGTAACCGCCCAAACGCATCGTTCCGCCCTTGGCCGTAACGCCCTTCTGCTCCTCCATAAGGTCGATCACGGGGTGTTTCGTAACCTCCATCTCGCTCGAGTTTGCGTCCTTGAGGCCGAGCACGTCACGGGCGAACTCTATGACGGCGCACTGCATTCCGAGGCATATTCCGAGGAACGGAATCTTGTGTTCGCGCGCAAATTTCACAGCGACGATCTTGCCCTCGATACCGCGGTTGCCGAATCCGGGAGCCACGAGTATGCCGGCCATCTTGCCCAGAGTCTCCTCAACGTTTCCGGCGTTGAGTTTCTCGGAGTTCACATAGGTGAGCTTCACCTTGCAGTTGTTCACGGCACCGGCGTGTATGAACGATTCCGAGATCGACTTGTATGCATCGGGCAACTCGGTGTACTTACCCACCAGAGCAATGTCGATTCTGTATTTCGGGTGCTTTATCTTGTCGACGAAATCGCTCCATGCCGTCAGGTCGACATCGCCCTCGACCGGCAGGCCCAAACGCTGAAGCACCACTTCGTCGAGGCGTTGTTCACGCATGCGGAGCGGCACTTCGTATATCGTCGGCATGTCGCGCGACTCGATTACGGCTTCGGGCAGCACATTGCAGAAGAGTGCCACCTTGCGCTTTATGGTCGGGGTCAGCGGGTGCTCGGTGCGCAGCACCAGGATATCGGGCTGCAGACCGTTTTCGAGCAGGGCCTTGACCGAATGCTGCGTGGGTTTTGTCTTCAGCTCTCCGGCAGCCGCCATGTATGGAATGAGCGTAAGGTGAATGAGTGCCGTATTCTGATATCCGAGCGAATAGCGCAGCTGGCGCACCGACTCGATGAAGGGCAGCGACTCGATATCGCCCACCGTACCGCCTATCTCGGTGATTATCACGTCATAGTTGCTGTTCAGCCCCACCATCTGTATGCGACGCTTGATCTCGTCCGTGATGTGGGGGATCACCTGCACGGTCTTGCCGAGAAATTCGCCCTTGCGCTCCTTCTCGATGACGCTCTTGTATATTTTGCCGGTGGTGACGTTGTTGGCTTTCGATGTGGTTATCGACGTGAAGCGCTCGTAGTGTCCCAGGTCGAGGTCCGTTTCGGTACCGTCTTCGGTTACATAGCACTCGCCGTGCTCGTATGGGTTCAGCGTACCCGGGTCGATATTGATATACGGATCGAGTTTCTGTATCGTTACCGAATACCCGCGGGCCTGCAGCAGACGCGCAACCGACGCCGATATTATGCCTTTGCCCAGCGACGAAGCCACGCCGCCCGTAACAAAAATATACTTTGGCTTTGACAGTTTCATAATCTGAATTTAGAATCCTTTGTATGCTTTGATGTTTTACTGTTCCTTGTTTTCGTCGATCATCTTCACCTTCTCGATGGCTTCGTTCATCTCGCGTTTGGCTTTTTCGATCTTGGCCTTCACGTCGGCGATCATGGACTCGGTGTTCTTCGACTTGGAGAAGAATCCTATGTTGTTTTCGAGGAGCGCTATCTCCTGCTCCAGCTGGCGCACCTTGTTGTAGAGGCGGTCACGTTCGGTACGCAGGCGCTTGTCGCCCGTCGCCTTCATCGACGAGATCTTGTCCTTGAAGCGGTTGATCGAACGGTCGTGCTCCGAGCCGCGCAATTCACCGAACAGGCGGTCGAGCGCCTCCTTGTACTGCTTCTGCATCTGCTCCTTGAACTTGATGGGCACGAAACCTATCTCGCTCCAGCGGCGCTGGAACTCCTTGATCATGTCGTATCCGCCCTCCTTTACGTCGGCGGTCTTCATCTCCTCAAGAAGGGCCTTCTTGCGGGAGAGGTTCTCGTCGTACTCGCCGTCTACCGAAGCGAAATGCTTGGCCTTGCGATCGAAGAACTCGTCGCAGGCTGCACGGAAACGCTTCCATACGGCATCGGAATAGCGGCGCGATACGGGGCCTATCTCCTTCCAGCGGGCCTGCAGCGATATGAGCCGGTCGGTTGCCTTCTTCCACTCCTCGCTCTGCTTGAGGGCCTCGGCAGCCTCGCATATCTCGGTCTTCAGCTTGAGGTTGTTGTCCATCTCGTCCTTCACGCCCGAATAAAACTCGCGCTTGAGTTCGAAGAACTTGTCGCAGGCGGCGCGGAAACGCTCATATATGCGGTTGTTGTCCTTGCGGGGCGCGAAACCTATGCCTTTCCACTCCTTCTGTATGTCGAGGAGCTTCTCGCTTGCACGGTTCCACTCCTTGCGGGTGGAGTAGCTCTGCGAAGCCAGCGCCTCGGCCTTCACGCAAAGGGCGTCCTTGAGCTCGAGGTTGTGCACCTGCTCCTTCTTGATGTTCTCGAAAAACTCCTGGTGGCGTTTGTTCACACGGGCCGATGCCTCCTTGAAACGCTCCCACAGAGGCTCCTTGTACTCGTTGGCCACGGGTCCCGTCTCACGCCAGTCGTCGTGGAGTTTCTGCAGTTTATGGAACGCCTCGACGATCGAAGGCTCGTCGGCGAGAGCCTCGGCCTGTTCGCACAGCGAGAGTTTCGTCTCGTAGTTCTTGCGCAGGTCGAGATCGCGCAGTTCCTTGTTTATCTTGATGAAGTTGTAGAAATTCTCGACATGCAGGTCATAGGTCTCCCACAGGTCCTTGACATACTGCTGCGGCACCATGCCGATATCCTTCCAGCGCTGCTGCAGTTCGCGGAAACGGGCGAAGGTCGTATTGAGCGTCTCGTCGGAGTTGACGAGCTCCTTCAGCTCCTCGATGATCTGCAGTTTGGCCTTGTAGTTCTCCTCCTTGACATGGTCGAGGTTGGCGGTATATTCATCGCGACGGCGGCGGTACTCCTTCAACAGGTCCTTGAACTTCACCTCCAGGGCGTCGACCTGCGGCACGAACTCGGCCTCTTCGCCTTCGAGTTCGGCAAAAGCCTTGCGTGCAGCCTCGACATCGGCGCGGTGCAGTTTGTAGAAGGCCACCTTCAGAGCCTCGACCTCACGGCGTATGGCCTGCACGGACTTTTCGGCCAGAATCTTCTCGAAAAGTTCGACAAGTTCGGCCTTGCTCTTTCCGGCAAGTACATCGACGGAGTCCTGCATGGCCTCCTCCGCATCGGGTTCCCCTTCCGGGATCTCCTCATCGGCGTCCGGGCCGTCGCTCACCTCCTCCGCCGCAACCGGCGCTTCGTCCGTCGTCTGCTCCTGCGGAGCGGATACGGCCCCTTCCTCTGCAATAGGTTTTCCGGCAGCATCGCCCGCCGGGGCCTCGACTCCGGCATTCTCATTGCCGGCGTTCATATCGTTCTCTGTGGTTGCTACGGGCTCCGTTGCGGATTCCTGTCGCATATCTTCGGCATTGACGATTATCTCGTCCGAAGCGGTCAAAGTAGTTTTTTTGGCAGCCATCACTAAATCTTTTTTAATTCCACCATACCATAAAGCATAGTTCAGTGCAAAGATAGCGATTTTTATCCGTTCGGGCATAAAATTATTCGGGATTTTTGTTATCTTCGCAGGAAAAGAGTTCAGCCATGGCCTACCGCATATTGCTCGTCGACGACGAAACCGACATACTTGAGTTTGTCAGATACAATCTGTCGAAGGAGGGGTACGAAGTCTACACGGCAACCGACGGAGCTGAGGCTGTCAGGACGGCAGCCGAATGCCGTCCGCACCTCATACTGCTCGACATGATGATGCCCGTAATGGACGGGGTACAGACATGCAGGGCACTGCGTGCGCTGCCGGCCACGTCCGGGGCGATTATCGTGTTCCTGTCGGCGCTTGGCGAAGACGAATCGCAACTGTCGGGATTCGACGCCGGGGCCGACGACTATATCACCAAACCCATAAAAATGACCCTGCTGAAGAGCCGCGTCAACGCGCTGCTGCGCCGCGTCGACGACTCCGCGCCGGAGAGCGGCATCGAGATCAGCCGCGAACGCCACACGGTAATGATCGACGGCACGGAAATCGCATTGCCCAGAAAGGAGTTCGCGCTGTTCGACCTGCTCTACTCGCAACCGGGCAGGCTCTTCACCCGCGAGGAGATATACTCCCACATCTGGGGCAGCAGCGTGGTCGTAGGCGACCGGACCATCGACGTGCACATACGCCGCCTGCGCTGCAAAATCGGAGACAGACACATAGTCACGGTCAAGGGTTTGGGCTACAAATTCCAAAAATAGGGAGAAAGCCGGCAGGCATCGGGAAAATTTTGCTATCTTTGTACTGCATTTGCGCCGACGCAATGCATGCAACACATAGAAGAGTAATAATCAAACAAATACACAAAAACAGAGATTATGGTAATATTGGTTCTGAACTGCGGCAGTTCGTCGATCAAGTATCAGGTCATCGACATCGACGACGCCCACTCATCGCTTCTGGCCAAGGGACTGGTCGAGCGCATCGGGTTGCCCGAGGGCATTCTCACGCACAAGCCCACCGGAAAGACGCCCTATGAGACTCACCAGCCGATACCCGACCATACAACGGGCATCAAACTCGTACTCGACGCCCTCACCGACAGTGAGCACGGCGTAATCGCCTCGCTCGACGAGGTCAAGGCCGTAGGTCACCGCGTGGCTCACGGCGGCGAATTCTTCCCCGCAAGCTGCATCGTCAACGACGACGTCAAGGCGAAGATCCGTTCGCTGTTCGAGATCGCGCCGCTGCACAATCCAGCCAACCTCGAAGGCGTGCTTTCGATCGAGAAGGTACTGCCGTCGGTTCCGCAGGTCACGGTCTTCGACACCTCGTTCCACCAGACGATTCCGGCTGTCAACTACATGTACGCCCTGCCCCACAAATACTATGAGAAGTACCGCGTACGCAAATACGGGTTCCACGGCACGAGCCACAAATACGTGGCCAGGGTCGGAGCCGAACTTGCGGGCCTCGACATCGACAACTCGAAGATAATCACCTGCCACATCGGCAACGGCGGATCTGTTACGGCCGTGCTCAACGGCAAGTCGTTCGACACGTCGATGGGCTTCTCGCCGCTCGACGGCCTGATCATGGGCACGCGCTGCGGCAATGTCGACGCCAGCGCCATCACCTTCATCGGCGAGAAGGAAAACATGACCTACGCCGAGCTGAACACCATGATGAACAAGCAGTCGGGCGTTCAGGGCATGACCGACATATCGAGCGACATGCGCGACATAGACAAGGCATACGACGAGGGCAACGAGCGCGCCATACTTGCACGCGACGCCTACTACATGCGCGTCAAGAAGTTCATCGGCGAATATGCAGCCGAGATGGGAGGCGTCGACCTCATCATCTTCACGGGCGGTGTCGGCGAGAACTCGGCCGACCTGCGCCGCAGCGTATGCTCGAACATGGAGTTCCTGGGCCTGAAGTTCGACGACGAGGTCAACAGCCGTTCGCGCGGTGTCGACGCCATACTTTCGACGCCCGACTCGAAGGTCAAGGTAGCCACCATCGCCACCAACGAGGAGCTGGTCATCGCAACCGACACATACAATCTCGTCAAGAACGCATAAAGACGACATGTTTGCGGTGCGGGGCCGGAGCGTCCCGCGCCCGCAAACCAATTACATACATATTTATCGGACATCATTTAATTCACACAAGACAATGATAAAGCATTTAACGGAAATTGTCGAGGCTGCACGCCGCAAGGGACGCAAGCGCCTCGCAGTAGCTTACGGACAGGACGCCCACACCATCTCGGCGGTGTACGACGCTTACAACGAGGGGCTGGTAGAGCCCACACTCTACGGTGACAAGAAGGTCATCGAACAGGTATGCGCCGAAGAGGGCATCGACGTCAACGCATTCCGCATCATCGACGAAAAGAGCGACGTGAAGTGCGTGGCTCTGGCCGTTGCGGCCGTAGTTTCGGGCGACGCAGACGTACTGATGAAGGGTCTGGTATCGACCGACAAGTACATGCGCGGCATACTCAACAAGGACGCAGGTCTCTTCCCGCCCAAGGGCACGCTTAGCCACGTGGCTATCATGGAGATGCCCGAATACCATAAACTGCTGCTCATTTCGGACGTGGCCGTAATTCCGCTTCCGGACTTCAAGCAGAAGACCATACTCATAGGCTATCTTACAAAGACAGCCAACCTGTTGGGTATCGAGACTCCGAAGATTGCCTGCATAGCCCCGTCGGAGCAGGTTCTTCCGAGCGTACCGTCGTCGACCGAGGGCGCCATACTCGCCAAGATGGGTGACCGCGGCCAGTTGGGCAATGCCATAATCGACGGCCCGCTGTCGCTCGACGTGGCCCTCTACAAGGAGGCAGCCGAGCAGAAAAAGGTGAAAGGCTCGTCCGTAGCCGGCGACCCCGACTGCCTGCTCTTCCCGAACATCGAATCGGCCAACGTATTCTTCAAGTCCGTATCGCATTTCGGCCACGGCGAACTCGCCGCAATGGTCATGGGAACCACGGTTCCGTGCGTACTGACCTCGCGCGGAGACTCCACCCTCACGAAGAAGTACTCGATAGCTCTCGCCTGTCTTGCCGCAAGGTAAGACAGGCGCAAGCCTTGCCATTATGAACTGTATATCAATCTTTCCCGCAAGGAGAGACTGACGGATACATATTGCCAAAATCAAATCCAAAACCTCGATGGACTACACGATTCTGACAATCAACCCCGGGTCGACCTCGACCAAGATAGCGCTCTTCCGCAACGAGGAGCTCATATGGAATGTCACCATAAGACATTCAAGCGAAGAAATAGGCCGATTCCACAGCATACCGGACCAGTTCGAATGGCGGCTGGGTCTGGTTCTCGACGCCCTTGAAGAGAAGGGAGTCGACATCAGGCTCCTCTCGGTCATCATAGGCCGCGGCGGGCTTGTCAAGCCGATCGAAGGAGGCATCTACGGCATAGACGAAGCCATGTTGCGCGACCTCCGCGAGACGACCAACCAGCACGCCTCGAATCTCGGGGCTCCCATAGCGCTCGCCATAGCCGAGAAGGCCGGGATCAAGGCCTACATAGCCGATCCCCCGACGATAGACGAGTTGCAGCAGACGGCCCGCATCAGCGGAGTGAAGGAGCTGCCCCGCATATCGATCTTCCATGCGCTCAACCAGAAGGCAGTCGCACGTCTCTATGCGCACACCAACAGCCGCCGCTACGACGAGATGAACCTCATCGTGGTCCACATGGGCGGAGGCATATCGGTCGGAGCGCACCGCAAGGGGCGGGTCGTCGACGTAAACAACGCCTTCGACGGCGAGGGCCCGCTTGCACCCGAGCGTGCGGGCACGCTTCCCGCAGGACAGCTTGTCGACCTCTGCTTCTCGGGGCGCTACAGCCGCGCCGAACTGAAGAAGATGTGCTGCGGACGCGGAGGCATAGTAGACTGGCTCGGTACAAACTCGATAATCGAGGTCGAGAAGCGCGCCAAGTCAGGGGACGCGGAGGCGCAATTGTTGCTCGAAACGATGTGCTACACGGTATCGAAGACCATCGGGTCGATGGCCACGGTGATGTGCGGCGACATCGACGCGATAATCCTCACGGGCGGTCTGGCCAACAACGAAGACATCGTCGAGCGCATCATGGAACACTGCTCGTTCATCGCGCCGATAGCGGTATATCCGGGCGAGGACGAGATGCAGGCGCTGGCCGAAAGCGGGCTTATGCTGCTGCGCGGCGAGGCCGAGCCCAAATCATACGGAACGATATATGCATAGCCACATGAAGAGGATACTCATACTCAACGGGCCGAACCTCAATCTGCAGGGACGGCGTGACAAGGAGATCTACGGTACGCGCACATTCGACGACTACCTCGCCGAGTTGCAGGCGCGCTACCCCGAAACGGAGCTCGAACTCTACCAGTCGAATGTCGAGGGCGAGCTCATCAACGCCCTGCACGGCAGTGAGGGCAGGTATGACGGTGTCGTGCTCAACGCCGGGGGCTATACCCA
Source organism: Candidatus Alistipes excrementipullorum (assembly GCA_019113665.1). GTDB lineage: Bacteria > Bacteroidota > Bacteroidia > Bacteroidales > Rikenellaceae > Alistipes > Alistipes excrementipullorum. Next base: position 21,496 of record DXGW01000040.1, on the reverse strand, counting down.
CACGTCGGTAGCGCTGCGCGATGCCGTTGCGGCCGTATCGACGCCGGTTGTCGAGGTTCACATCTCGTCGATCCTCGCACGCGAGGAGTTCCGCCACACGTCGCTCCTCGCCCCCGTATGCAAGGGGTCGATCATGGGATTCGGGCTCGACTCCTACCGGCTGGGCATCGAGGCGCTGAAAGGTTAAATCAAAACACAAGGACAGGTTAGGTAAAAGTTAGGAAAGAACGATGAAAAAGACCAAGATCATAGCAACCATCTCCGACCGTAACTGTACGGCGGAGCTTATCGAAAAGCTGATGCATGCCGGCATGGACGTGGTACGTATCAACACGGCGCACGTAACCATGGAGAGCGCCGCACGCATTGTCAAGACGGTCCACGGCGTGAACAACGCCATACCGATCATGCTCGACACCAAGGGACCCGAGATACGGGTCACTGGTATCGACGAGCGTTACGAGGACGCTCTTACGTTCCATGCGGGTGACACGGTGAGGGTCCGCGGCACACAGACGGCCGAACCTTCGACAGCCGAAGTCATCTATCTCAACACGACGTCGGCCATACCGAGCATAAGCGTCGGCGACCGTCTCCTGATTTCCGACGGCGAGATCGAGTTGCGTGTCATCGAGAAAAACGGTGACGAACTCCTGTGCCGTTTTTCGGGCGACGCCACGCTGCGTCCCCGCAAGAGCGTCAACATTCCGGGCGTATCCATCGCCCTGCCGTCAGTCACCGAGCGTGACCGCGCCTTCATCGAATGGGCTACCGAGAACGACATAGACTTCATAGCCCACTCGTTCGTGCGCAGCGCCGATGACGTAAAGGCCGTGCAGGATATTCTCGACAGCCGTTCGAGCAAGATCAAGATCATCTCGAAGATCGAGAACCAGGAGGGTCTCGACAACCTCGACGACATCATCGAGGCATCGTACGGCATCATGGTTGCACGCGGCGACCTCGGCGTGGAGCTTCCGGCCGAGGCGATACCCACGGCGCAGCGCCGCATAGTCGAGAGCTGCATCATGGCCAAGCGGCCCGTCATCATAGCCACGCAGATGCTCTATTCGATGATACACGCGCCGCGTCCGACACGTGCCGAGGTGAGCGACGTGGCGAGCGCCATCTACGAGCGCGTCGACGCCGTCATGCTGAGCGAGGAGACCGCCATGGGCGACTATCCGGTGGAGTCGGTCGAGACCATGGCCCGCATAGCAGGCCGCATCGAGGAGGACGAGCGCCACTTCGTCCCCATGACCGACATGAACATGGTATCGGTGGCACACGAGATCACGGCACAGGTTGCAAGGTCGGCGGTGCGCGCCTCGACCAACCTGCCGGTGAAGTACATCGTCGTCGACACGCTCACGGGCCGTACGGGCCGTTATCTTGCGGCGTTCCGCAGCCGCAAGACGGTAGTTGCCGTATGCTATACGCTGCATGCGCAGCGCATTCTGGCACTTTCGTACGGAGTGAAGCCCATACTGCGCGACAAGTCGCTCGACGACCGCTACCACTTCCTGGCCGACGCCATGGAGTTTATCGACGAGACCGAACAGCTGCATGACGACGACCTTCTGGTCAGCGTCGGCGGCAGCTTCTCACCCGAACGCGGGGCATCGTATGTCGAGATCGCATGCGTAGGCGACATACGCGAGAGAAACAGCCACGCGAACAACTGATAAGAACGAATGGGCAACGGGGAGCTGAAAGACAAGGTTGCCGCAGGGGTTGCATGGAGCATCGCCGAGAAGGTCGGATCGATGCTGCTGCAGATGGTCGTGAGCATAGTCGTGGCACGGCTTCTCATGCCCGAGGATTTCGGCGTGATGGCCATCATGACCTCCTTCACGGCCATTGCGCTCGTTGTCGTCGACAGCGGCTTCTCACAGACCCTCATTCGCAAGGAAAACCCGACTGACGAGGAGTACAAGTCCGTATTCGTCTTCAACATCGCCATGTCGGTAGTGCTGTATGCGGTACTCGTGGCCATATCGCCGCTCGTGGCATCGTACTACGGCCAGCCTGTAATCGCACGCATAGCCCCGGTGCTCTTCCTGCTGCTTCCGGCCAATGCGCTGTGCGTGATACAGAATACTATCTTCACGCGACAGTTCCGATTCGGGTTGCTCTCGAAAGCGACATTCGCCTCATCGCTGGGCGCCGACATCGTGGCCATAGCCATGGCTCTGGCCGGCTGCGGCGTATGGAGCCTCGTGGGACAGCGCCTTGCGACGCTGGTGTTCAAGGCGGCCATACTGTGGTTCGCCAGCGACTGGCGCCCGTCGTCGGCACGGCTGACGGCCGCACCGGTAAAGGAGATGGCCCCGTTCTCGCTGCGGCTGCTCTCGACCGACATAATATCGACTCTCTACAACAACATAGCCCAGATGTTCATCGGCAAGATATACTCGGCCGATGCCCTCGGCTATTTCAACCAGGCACAGAAGTTCAAGGACCTGCCCGTAACCTCGACCATGCAGGCCGTGCAGAGCGTCACCTACCCTGCCCTGTCGAAGATCGGCGGCGACGAACGCAAGTTCACCGAGAGCTACCGCCAGGTGATGATGGTCGTGGCTTTTGCCATGTTCCCGATGATGGCAGGCATCATTGCCGTAGCCGACGACCTGTTCCTGCTGCTGTTGGGTGAAAAATGGCTGCCGACGGTCCCCTACCTGCGAATACTCTGCATAACGGGGCTCTTCTACCCGCTGGCGATGATAGCCTACAATATACTCAAGGTGCGCAGCAACGGCGACATAATACTGAAACTCGAGATTCTGAAGAAGATCATCATGACCGCCATACTTGCCGTAACAATACCGCAAAGCGTCGAGGCGGTGGCATGGGGACTCGCCGCAATGTCGCTGTGCGAGTTCGTGGTCAACTTCACGGCCTCGCAGCGCTACACATCGCTCTCACTGCTGCGCATGGTGCGGACCCTGCTGCCCACGCTGCTGGTCACGGCAGCGATGTATGCCGCCGTCATGCTCGTCGGCAGATATGTAGCCGGATATGGCGAGGCACTGAGGCTGCTTGTCAAGATCGTGACGGGTGTAGTGGTATACGTGGTCCTTGCTCTCGCATTCAGGCTCGAAGCCGCACGCGAGATCATCACCGTCCTGCGACGAATGGCCGGAAAAAGATGAACACAGGGGGGGTAATGAACTCCCGGACAGAGACTAATAGTGCGAAAACCCGTGCCAGTCGGGTGTAATGATACGGCCGCCGCTGTGCCACTCGATGGACGGAGATTCCGATGCGACGATGCGCCCGATGACAAACGGCGCCTCACCGAATGCGGCGGCATATTCGGACCGCAGCCCGTCGGCCTTGTCGGCCGCAACCGTAAAGAGAAGTTTGTAATCCTCCCCGCCGCATACAGCCGTTCTGACGTCCGACACGGCAGGAACCGACTCCACATCGACAACAGCTCCCACGTGCGAGGCCTCAAGGATATGCACCAGGTCCGATGCCACGCCGTCCGATATGTCCATCATGGCATGCACCTCATGACGCGAGCCGAGCCATATTCCTTCGGCTACCTGCGGTTCCGGATTTTTATGAATAAGGGCATTCGGCGTATCGTACTCACCGCGCAGAATATCGCGGAGACCTTCGGCCGAAGCTCCGAGCCGTCCGCCGACCATCACGACGTCGCCCTCGCACGCCGCCGAACGGCGCTTGATACAGTTTTCCGGAACACGGCCTATGGCCACGACGTTCACCGTAAGCCCCGACTCGGAAAGAGTCGTATCGCCTCCTATGAGTTTCACTCCGTAATGTTCCGACATGTCATGATAGCCGCGCATGAATTCATCGGCCCACTCGCCCGTAAGTTCGCGCGGCAGGGCCAGCGACAGCATCGATGCCACGGGACGGGCACCCATTGCCGCCACGTCGCTGATATTTACGGCCAGCGACTTGCGCCCGAGAAGGAACGGTGATGTGGCCCGGCGGAGGAAGTGCACCTCCTCTGCCAGCAGGTCGGTTGTAAAGACCAGAGACTCACCCTCGCCGAACGGGAAGACGGCGCAATCGTCGCCTATACCCTCGAACCCGTTCGAGGGCACCGACTCGAAAAGTCTCCTGACGCTTGCTATGAACCCGAATTCGGACATCGGCATGTTGTATTTCGGCCTCTGCGACCCTTATTTGATTATATAGACGTGCTCGTCACGCCGCTGCATGTGGTAGTGCTCGCGGGCATACTTTTCGAGATACTCGTCGTACTGCAGCTGCTCGTAGAGGGCGCTGTCCTCGGCAATGCGTTGCAGATAGACCTCGCGCTCGTCCTCAAGAAGTGATATGCGATGGCTTATCTTGATCACATTGACCAGATTACGACCTATGACAAACACCGCGAAGATGAATATCAAGGTCGTAAGCGTAATCCAGAAACGTTGTCCCACATGCACTTTCATCGCTGCAAACTGTTAGGGGATATGCATGAACTTGTGAACCTGCACCGAGATGTTCCATTTCGGCCGGGCCTTGGCGTATTCGACTATTGCCGGCATGATCTTCCCGTAGACGCTCCACTCGGGCTGCAGGTAGAGCAGACAATGTTCCGTAACCCGTTCGGCATTGCGTTCCGCCCATTCGAAATCGGATTCGCTGCCGATGATTACCTTGAGTTCGTCCGCCCGCACGTAAGCCTCGTCCAACGGGGGCTGCTTGACCTTAGGCGAGAGACATACCCAGTCGAACTCACCGCTGAAGGGGTGCGATCCCGATGTTTCGAGGAATATCTCCAGCCCCTTTTCATGCAGGCGCCGCGTAAGCTGTCCGAGCGGATAGAGCAACGGCTCGCCGCCCGTTATTACGATGGCCTGCGCCTCGCATGACGATGCCCTTTCGACGATCGTGTCGATCGGCACCGGAGGATAGAGTTTCGGATTCCACGTGTACTTGGCGTCGCACCAGCTGCAACCGACGTCACAACCGCCCAGACGAATGAAGTAGGCAGGCTTGCCTGCATGGAAACCCTCACCCTGAATGGTATAGAAATCCTCGACCAGCGGAAGTTTGGCCCCGCCCTCCAACAGAGCGTCAGTCATTCGTCACAACGTAAATATCCTTGAGATTGCGGCCCAGCTGGTCGTAATCCAAACCGTATCCCACGATGAACTCATTGCCTATCTCCATAGCACGGTACTTGATCGGAAGATCGTACTGGTACTTTTCGGGCTTGAAGAAGAGAGTGCATATTTCGACGCTGTGGGGGTTCTTCGAGCGCAGGTGCTCGACAACATGGTTGATGCTGTGGCCCGTCTCGACGATATCCTCGACGATTATGATGTCACGGCCCGTGATGTCGAAATCTATGCCCAGCTGCTGCTTTACGCAACCTGTCGACTGCGTACCCTCGTACGACGAGATCTTGATGAAGGCTATCTCGTTGTTGAAGGTGATCTTGCGCGTAAGGTCGGCCAGGTACATGAACGACCCGCTCAACACGCTGACAAAAATCGGCGCCTTTTCGCAATCCGCATAATCACGGTTGAGGCGATCGGCGATCTTCGACACGGCCTTGTCGATCTCCTCCGCGGGAATCATCACCTCGAAAGTGCGGTCGTTAAGAGTTACTCTCTGCTTCATTGTTCGAATGGTATTATGTGTAATCAATATTTAAGCGGCGGTATGTTTTAAATGCAAATTTAATATTATTTTCCGAATAGGCACACACAAAACCGGGCACTTTTCTCGGCCGTGCAATTTTTCGATGGTGTTGAGGCGATGACCGATACGGCGGCGGCCGCCCGGGCAATCCTGGCGGCCGTCACTGTCTCGCCGGGGAGAGAGCCCCGGCATATGTACGCTATACCATTCCCGAGAAACCGAGGAATGCCATGGCCAGCAGCGCGGCCGTAATCAACGCTATGGGCGTACCCTTCATTGCGGCGGGCACCTCCTCGAAATCGAGGCGTTCGCGTATGCCGGCGAAGAGCGTCAGCGCCAGGGCGAAACCTATGGCCGTCGAAGCCGAATACACGACACTCTGCAGGAGGTTGAACTCCTTCTGAATCATCAGGATCGCAACACCCAGCACGGCGCAGTTGGTCGTGATGAGCGGCAGGAATATTCCGAGAGCCTGGTAGAGCGACGGCGACACCTTCTTGAGAATGATCTCGACCATCTGCACCAGTGCGGCGATGACCAGAATGAAGACTATCGTCTGCATGTACTCGATGTGCAGCGGCACGAGGACGTATGTCTGCAGGCACCATGCCACCACAGCCGTCAGCGACATCACGAACGTCACGGCCGCACCCATACCGAGCGAGGTCTCGACCTTCGACGAAACGCCGAGGAACGGACATATTCCGAGGAACTGGGCCAGAACGACGTTGTTTACGAGGATCGACCCCAGGATTATTGCAAAATATGATACCGTTTCCATAACTATTTCTTCACGAATTTGTTAAACAAAGCCATAAGATATCCCAGCACCAGGAAGGCACCCGGGGCGAGGACGAACACCAGCGGCATGTAGTCCGATATTCCGAACGAGAAACCGAACACCGAACCGTTTCCGAGCAGCTCGCGGATTGCGCCGATGACTGTCAGCGAGAGCGTAAATCCGAGACCTATGCCCACACCGTCGAGCATCGAGTCCACGGGCGAGTTTTTCGAGGCGAAAGCCTCGGCACGGCCCAGAATGATGCAGTTCACCACAATCAGTGGAATAAAGACGCCGAGGCTCGCATAGAGAGCCGGCACATAGGCCTGCATGAGCATCTGTATTATGGTCACGAACGACGCGATGATGACGATGAAGGCCGGTATGCGCACCTTGTCCGGGATCAGGTTCTTGACCAGCGAGATGACGAGGTTCGACATGATGAGCACGGCCATCGTGGCCACACCCATACCGAAGCCGTTGGAGGCCGAGGTAGTCGTACCGAGTGTCGGGCACATACCCAGCACCAGCACGAACGTCGGGTTCTCCTTGATTATGCCCTTGAGGACGAGCGAGAGTTTATTCATTGTTACCTCCTTTCTGCGTCTTGGTGGCGCCGGTCGACACGTCGGTCGGTTCGGTTCCGTCCACTACGCTCTTGTAAGCCATGTAAGCACGGTTTACGGCATCGACATACGCGCGCGACGAGATCGTAGCGGCCGTCAGCGCATCTACGTCGCCGCCGTCCTTGCGTACGGCCAGGCGGCCGTCGACAAGTTTCATCGATTCGAGGTTCTTACCCTTGATACTTGAGATCAGGGGGTTGCCCTCGTCGCACATCTTGGTTCCGAGGCCCGGGGTCTCGGCCTGCTCGAGGACATTAACGTTCAGCACCTGGCCTTCGGGCGAGAAGCCCACCATCAGGCGTATGACGCCGTTGAAACCGCTCTTGGTCATCGTCTCGACGGCATAGCCGACAAGATCGTTGCCGTTGACGGCCTTGTGTACCGTTATCGGCATCTCGTCTATGGTCATCTCTTCGGCCGTACTCTGCTCGAAAGCGGGCAGCACGGCGAGGATTGCATCTTCGACAGCCTTCTGCTTCGAGGCGGCGATCGGTTCGGCCGTAATCATATTGACCGCGCCGACGCCTGCCGATGCGACAAGCGTAATGCAGAAGAGCACGGTCACCATGTTAAAAAGTGTACTTTTCATCTTGCAACCTCCACATTATTTCAAGCCGAAACGCTTGGGTTTGACATATTTGTTCAGCAGGGGCACCACCGAGTTCATGATCAGTATGGCGAACGACATACCCTCGGGATATGCGCCCCACAGGCGAATGCACATGGTCAGAACACCGATACCGACACCGTATATCAGCATTGCGCGGTGGTTCATCGGCGATGTCGAGTAGTCGGTAGCCATGTAGACGGCACCCAGCACGGCACCACCGGCCAGCAGGTGGAAGAGCGGGAACTCATAGAGCAACGAAGCGTCGCCGCCCATGAACAGCGCCACCACAAAGGCGAACACGGCCATCGAGCCGAGAACGGCTACGGGAATATGCCATGTTATCACCTTGTTCCACAACAGGTAGACGAAACCGAGCAACAGTGCCAGCGTCGCTATTTCGCCGACCGATCCGGCCATTGCGCCGTTGAACATGCCGAGCATGTCATACGATCCGTAATCTACCAGTCCGGCCTTTGCGGCTGCCAGAGGCGTGGCACCCGAATATGCATCGACGAAGCCCTCGATCCTGGGGGCGGGGAATGTGGTCATCTGAGCCGGATATGCAATCAGGAGGAACACACGACCAACGAGTGCGGGGTTGAACGGGTTTTTGCCCAGACCGCCGAAGGTCATCTTGCCGACAGCTATGGCCACGAACGCGCCGATCACCACGATCCACCACGGCAGTCCGTAGGGAAGGTTGAATGCCAGCAGCAGACCCGTAACCACGGCCGACAGGTTGCCTATCGTGCACTCGCCGCGAAGCAGGTATTTCTGGATAAGGAATTCGAAGAGGACGCAGCTCGCAATCGAGACGGCAGTCAGGACGAGCACTCCCCAACCGTAAACCGCGATCGACACACACAATGCAGGCAGCAGTGCGATGATGACATCGGCCATGATCTTCTGCGTGGTCTGTTCGGTGTGTATATGCGGCGACGGAGAAACAAAGAATCTATTTGCCATATCTTTCCGTTGTTTATATTACTTTTTAGCAGCCGCACGTGCGCGGATAATACCCATTACGGTCTGTTTGCCCGTACGTATGAAGTCCAGCAGGGGCATGCTTGCCGGGCAGGTGTACTGGCACGAGCCGCACTCGATACAGTCGGTAACCCTGTTAGCCTCGACCACGTCCCACGACTTGCGCTTCGACATTTTCGAGAGGAAGAAGGGTTCGAGACCCATCGGGCAGGCCTCGACGCACTTCGCACACTTGATGCAGACGGTAGCTGCGCTGCGCTGGGCCTCGCGACCGTCGAGTATGGTGATACCCGAGCAGCCCTTCGTAACGGGCGAATCGAGGTTCACCATCGCACGGCCCATCATAGGACCGCCGTTGAGCACCTTGACATCGCCTTCGGGCAGTCCGCCCGCCATCGACACGAGAGCCGAGATGGGCGTACCCATACGTGCGAGCAGGTTCTTGGGCTGGGCCACATGCTTGCCCGTCACCGTTACCACACGCTCGATGAGAGGTTTGTTCTTCTGCACGGCATCGTAAACCGCGACCGTCGTCGAAGCATTGCATACGACGGCACCCACGTCGATGGGCAATGCCGGCGGAGGCGGCACCTGACGGCCTGTCAAGGCCGCGATGAGTTGCTTCTCGCCGCCCTGCGGGTAACGCACCTTCAACGGCACGACCTCAACACCTTCGACTCCTGCAGCCAGTTCGCGCAGATGAGCCACGGCGTCGGGCTTGTTGTTCTCGACTCCGATGAATGCCTTCTTCACGTCGATGGCCTTCATCAGGATCCTGACACCGACGATCAGACGCTCGCCGTATTCGAGCATCGTACGGTAGTCCGAGGTCAGATACGGTTCGCACTCGACACCGTTGATTATCAGAAACTCGGCCTTCTTTCCGGCCGGGATCGAAAGTTTCACGTGCGTGGGGAACGTGGCGCCGCCCATGCCGACGATACCGGCATTCTTGATGCGTGCCAGGATCTCGGAGGCCTCAAGGTTGCACTCCTTCACGAGCTCGTCGGAGCGGTCGATGCCTTCGGCCCACTCGTCGCCCTCGCGCTTGATGGTTATCATCATCTGGCGCAGTCCCTGGGCATTGGGCACGAGGTCCACGGCCGTAACCGTACCCGAAATCGGGGAGTGAATGTTTGCCGACATGAAACTTGCGGCTTCGGCAATAAGCTGACCCGTAAGCACCTTGTCGCCCTTGGCGACCTTTGCCACGGCCGGAGCGCCTATGTGCTGCGCCAGAGGGATCGTGACCGTATCGGGCAGCGGCATCGCCTCGATGGCGCTCGCCTTGCTCCACTGTTTGTTGTCTGACGGATGTATACCGCCTATGGGAAATGTTTTCATAGCGCTACTTCTCCTTTTTGTTTTCAACCGGTTCAACCTTCGGGGCCGTTTCAGCGGCTGCCTTCACAGCGGCCGGTCCGGCTTTCGGAGCAGCGGTCTCCGTCTTTGCGGCAGGAGCTGCTGCAGCTGCGGGAGCGGCCTTCGGGGCCTTGGGCAGCGGGGCCAGGCCTATGATCTTGATGGCTCCGGTCGGGCACTCGTTGACACACTTGCGGCAGAGGCGGCACTTGTCCGAATCGATGAATGCGAGGTTGTTCTCGACCTTGATTGCGCCGAACTCGCACACCTTCTCGCACTTGCCGCAACCGATACAGCCGGCCTTGCAGGCCTTCATCACCACGGCACCCTTGTCCCTGGACATGCACGACACGTAGATTGCACGGCCTTTGGGCCACTTCTTGCGCAGTTCGATCAAGCCCTTGGGGCAAGCCTTCACGCAGGCGCCGCAAGCCGTACACTTCTCGGCGTCGACCTCGGCCAGGCCGGTTTCGGGGTTGATGTGAATGGCGTCGAAAGCACATGCCGTCACACAATCGCCATAACCCAGACAGCCGTAGGCGCAAGCCGTTTCGCCGACATAGAGCGACGAAGCGACGGCACACGACCTTGCACCGTCGAAGGTGTTGGTACGCGGACGTTTCTCGCATGTTCCGCCGCAGCGGACGGTAGCCACGCGAGGCTCTTTTTCGGGAGCGGCCTTACCCAGATATGTGGCTATGGCCTTCATCGTATCGCCACCGCCCACCGGGCAGAAAAGTTCGGAGATGTCGTCACGCTTGACAAGAGCTTCGGCCATGGCACGGCAACCCGCAAATCCGCAGCCTCCGCAATTGGCACCGGGCAACATCTTCTCCACTTCGTCGATACGGGGATCCTCCTCGACCTTGAACTTCTGGGCCACGAAGTAGAGCACGACGGCCGACAACACGCCCAGAACACAAAGTGTCAAAACAGTAAAAAGTAAAATACTCATTGCCTATATTTTATGAATAATAAAATTCACCCTGTCCGAGATTCTCTCCCTGAAGAGCCACAGCAGCAGATAATAGACCGCCACGCCGCACAGCGAAGCCAGTGCGGCCTTGCGTTCGCTCACGCCGAAGGCTTCGGCGCCTGCGAGCACGGCGACAAGCACGACCAGCGGGGCGACATAGGCTATGGCCACGGCTATCAGGCCGACCCTGCGGCGCACCGAGACCATGACCTCGTCACCGACGGCATACTCCGATGCCGACGAGGTTTCCACTTCTATGATTTTTTCGGACGATTCGCTCAAACCGCACGCCTTGCGGGCCTCGCAGCTTCCGCAGGCGCTTTGGGAAATTATCTTGACAAAGACACTCCGGCCGACAACATTCTCGACGCGTCCGATGTGTTCTATATGTCCGTTCATGTTCATCGTGATGCGTTCGGCCGAAGATACTAATACCCGTACTTGTTGATAAGAGGCATCAGGCGCTCATGCTTGAATGCGCATGAAGACAACCTCAATACCGGCGGGAACTGGTAACGTTTCTTTTCGTTGCGCATGATCATCGAGTGGATCTTCTCGACCACCTCCGAGTCGAAACCGGCATTGACGATCTCCTCGCGATGCTGTCCCTCCTCGATCATGCGTTCCAGAATGGCGTCCACCACGTCGTAAGGAGGCAGTATGTCGCTGTCCTTCTGGTTGGGGTGGAGTTCCGACGACGGCTCCTTGGTCAATATGTTTTCGGGGATCACATCGTTGAATTCGCGGTTGATGTAACGTGCCACGGCATACATCTCGGTCTTGTAGAGGTCGCCCGTGACGCTGAACGCACCGGCCGTATCGCCATACAGCGTACAGAAGCCCAGGGCATTCTCGCTCTTGTTCGAGGAGTTGAGCAGGACGTATCCGCTCTTGTTCTGCATGGCCATCAGCATGATGGTACGGATACGCGACTGAATGTTCTCCTCGGTGGAGTCGAACTCCGTACCTCCGGTTATCGGCTTGAGCGTATCCATTATCGACTTGTAGACCTCGGTAATGGGGAGCACGCTGTACTGTATCCCGAGGTTCTCGGCCAGAGCCTTGGCGTCCTCGACCGAATGGTCAGACGAGAACTGCGACGGCATGAGCAGCGCCTTCACGTTCTCACGGCCGAGGGCATCGGCAGCGATGCATGCCACCACGGCCGAATCGATACCGCCCGAAAGTCCGATGCTGGCCTTCGTGTACCCGCTCTTGGCGAAATAATCCTTCAGGCCGAGGCAGGCGGCGCGGTAGAGCATGCGCGTATGGTCGTTGCAGGTCGAGTAAGGCATCGTCTCGACAGCCTTGTGTTCGGCATCGGTGTCGTAGACGGCGAAATCCTCCTCGAAACTCTTCATCATGAGGGTAATCTCGCCGCTCTTGTCCACGACGCACGATGTGCCGTCATAGACGATCTCGGCCGAGCCTCCGATGTTGTTTATGAAGACGAGGGTCTTGCCCTCGACGAAAGCGGTCTTGCGGAACGAATCGTAACGGTATGCGAGTACGTCCTTGCCGTAGCGGCGCGAATTGATGCTGACGATCATGTCGGCCTCGCGGTCCATGTCATAGATATGGCTCAGGTCGTCGCCTACGACCACGGCCATCTTGTGTCCGCACATCTCGACATACTCGTATCCCTTCGACGGCACGAGATATCCCATCTCGCGGCGTGCCGAGATGAACTGTTTGCCTACGCAGCGCACGACCCTCCCGTCGACAACCACGGCAGCCGCGCTGATCGTACCGTCATTCGTAAGTATCGGCAGGCCGACGATGGCGGCAATGCCCTTGCAATGTGAAGCTATGTTTTCGAGAGCTTCGTCGCAAAGCTCTATAAATGTTGTTTTCCGCAGCAAATCGAATGCGGGTGTACCGCTGACGGCCTGTTCGGCGAACACTACAAGGTCCGCATGCACGGCCTTGGCCTTCTCTACCGCATCGACGATCTTCGAGGCGTTGCCCTGAATGTCGCCGGTGGTATAATTCAATTGAGCAAGAGCTATCTTCATCTGCAAAAAGTTATATCTTACTTACTATTCCGCAAAGGTAATCATATTTTTACAAACTCAAGACCTTCATACGATATTTTTAGCCACACCGGCAGCTTCGGACGCCCGCCGGAACGGCAAAAACCCGAGGGGCGGACTTTTCACAAGTCCGCCCCTCGGGTTATCACTATGGGACATTCCGTCGTCCCCTCACTTTACAGCCGTACTACTGCTGCGCCTGCTCCTCGTCGCCGCCGACAAGTATGCGGCCGCAATACTCGCAGACGATCAGCTTCTTGCCAAGGCGAATGTCGGCCTGACGCTGGGGCGGGATACGGTTGTAGCAACCGCCGCACGCGTCACGGCGAACCGTAACCACCGCAAGACCGTTGTGGACGTTTCTGCGGATACGATCATAAGCGGCCAGCAGGCGCTCGTCGATCTTCTCCTTGGCGGCCTCGGCGCGCTTCTCAAGGTCAGCCACCTGATCGGCGGTTTCGGCCTCGATGCTGTCGAGTTCGGTCTTTTTGGCATTGAGGTCCATCGTACGCTCGGCAACGGTGGCCTGCGTCTCCTCAAGCGATGCCTTCTTGACCTTGACACCGGCGGCATACTCCTTCAGGCGCTTGTCGGCAAGCTCTATTTCGAGTTCCTGATACTCGATCTCCTTCGAAATGGCATCGAACTCGCGGTTGTTGCGGACATTGTTCTGCTGCTCCTTGTAGTTCGATATGAGGATCTGCGCCTTGTCCTTCTCGCGGTTGCGCTGTTTCGACAGGGTGTTGAGTTCTTCGATTTCGGCCTTGATATTGTCGATGCGCGTATTCAGCCCGGCAATTTCGTCCTCCAGATCCTGAACCTCAAGCGGCAACTCGCCCTTGATCTTGTTGATTTCGTCGATCTGCGAATCGATTTTCTGCAACTCGTAGAGAGCGGCTATCTTCTCCTGCATGGAAAAATCCGTTTCCGATGTCTTTTTCTGTGCTGCCATATATATGTTTTTCAGTTTATTTTGTCAAGTAACTTACAGGGCTTCGCGAGTGTCCACTCTTGCGAACCGCAAAGGTAATCATTTTTTTTGATAAAATATCAAATAAAATCTCAATTGCGCAATATTCACTCTCGAAATGGCCTATATCGGCCACGATGAACCCTCCGTCGGGGGTCATGAAATCGTTATACTTGAGATCGGAGGTCAGGTAGAGGTCGGCGCCGGCGGCACGGGCATCGCCCATCAGCGAGGCACCGGCACCGGTACATACGGCTATACGGCTTACAGTCGGTGCGACCACATCGCTGTGCCGGACCACAGAGGCTCCCGTAACCTCCATTATGCGGCGCATGAAGTCGACAGTCGGCATCGGTTCGGGCAGCTCGCCCACGGCCCCGAAACCGGCGCCCTCCATCTCGGCCGAGGGCTGCAGCACGCGCAGATTACCCACGCCGAGCATCTCGCACAGACGCCAGCTCATGCCGTGCGGAGCGCTGTCGAGGTTGGTGTGGCACGCATACAGGGCTATGCCACGGCGCACGGCACGTTCGACACAACGTTCGATATAGTTCGACGAGTTGAGGCGCTTGAGCGGGTGGAAGATTATCGGGTGATGGGTGATCACCATGTCGCAACCTTCGCGTTCGGCTTCGTCCATCACCTCATCGGTGACGTCCACGGACAGCAGCACGCTGTGCACCTCGTCATCGGGCCGCCCCACGATAAGGCCGGCATTGTCGTATGACTCCTGCAGCCTCAACGGCGCAAAAGCCTCAATGGCATCGGTTATATCCTTGATTTTCATATCAGAACAGTGTTTGTTCGTAAAACGGAAGTTTCGGTTTGGGTTTCTCCTCGGCAGGTTCCTGTGCGGGCTGTTTCGGCTCGATAACCTTCACGGCCTTGCGCTGTCCTGCCGCCTTGCCGCCCGCAACGGCTTCATCGTCCGGAGCGGCCGCGTCGACGGCAGCCTTGTCGTCGACAACTATGTCGTCGTCCTTGACCTTGAGCATCTCACGCACCTCGGCAAGCATCGAGCGTATGTTCTGCAGGCGCTCCATCAACTCCGCATCACGCGACACGGCAGTCGTCCCGCGCTGCTTCATCGCCCGGCGGGCCCCTTCGAGAGTCATGCCCTGCTCCTTGACCAGATGGTATATGATCTTGAAGTTCTCTATATCCTCGGGGCGGAACATACGGTTTCCCTTCTTGTTCTTTTTGGGACGCAACACATCGAATTTCGACTCCCAGTAGCGTATCAGCGACTGGTTAACATCGAACATCTCGGCCACCTCGCCCATCGAATAAAACAGTTTTTCAGCCATTGCACGAAAAAATTTACAGATCGGTTTTCAATATTCTCAATGAGTTGGGATACAGGTTGTTTACCCTGTTTGAAACTCGTTTGGCGAATCCCAGCGCATAACCGTCGCAGCAGACCAGATTCACCCCTTCGGCAAACAGCGGCGCCTGCAGCTCCTGCTTGCGCAGATATTTCAGCGCCTCCTCCTGCGGCAGGTCCGTGCACGGCACAGCCTCACGGTTGAGTCCGCAGAAGAACGCCAGTGCGGGATCGGGCTTCAGCTTTCCGCCGAAAACCTGCCCCATTGCCACGCCAGAACAGACTACGGACAGCGACTCCGACAGGCGGCGGACCTCTTCATATGCGCGCGCACGATATACATAATATGTACCGGCGACCTCGGCGAAACGCATCTCGTCGGGTTCCGTGACCCAGCGCGACAATTCACGGCGCACATCGCCTCCCGCATCGTTCATCACGCGGCGGCGGGCTTTCGGGACCGAACGTCGCGCACCGGACTCCCTCTTGCGGGCCACGGCCGCGAAGAATCCCTCGGCACACGTACGGTGGGGGTAGAACCTGAACGTGCGGAACACACCTTCACGACCCTCGACTATACCCCACTGCGGATCGCAGCCCGCGGTTTCAGCCTCGACAAGGTCATCGCCGACACGCTCGCCGAATGCGTGCAGCACCCCTTCATTCTCGACAGTATTGAATGTACACGTACTGTATATCAGCACGCCGCCGGGGCGCAACGCCTCCCATGCACGGTCGAGTATCTCCGACTGGCGGGCGGCACACATTCTCACGGCATTTTCGCTCCACTCCTCACGTGCCTGGGCGTCCTTGCGGAACATTCCCTCACCCGAGCACGGCGCATCGACTGCCACCACGTCGAAAAAGTTTCCGAAGGCGGCCAGATGGCGCGGGTCGTTGTTCGTCACCACGACATTGCCCATGCCCCACTTGCGGACGTTGTCGGCCAGCACCATGGCGCGGTTGCGCACTATCTCGTTGGCGACGACCAGGCCGTCACGCCCCACGAGCGTCGAGTAGAGTGTCGTCTTGCCACCCGGAGCCGCGCACATGTCGAGGAGCACGGCCCCCTCCATGTCGTATGGTTCGAGCAGGTGTCCGACAAACTGCGAGCCCGCCTCCTGCACGTAATACGCACCTGCATGGAAACGCGTGTCCGCCGTAAACGACGGGCGCGATGCGAGACGCACCCCGTAACGGCTCCACGGTATGCGTTCACCCTCGACCTCCAAAGTAGGCTTGCACGGGTTCAGGCGTATCGATGCGGGGGGTTCTCCCTCGAGAGCCTCGCACAGGGCACGGGCCTCGGCCTCACCCATCTCGCCGACAAGCCTTTCGACGAATTTCTCAGGCAGGGACATCGCTCGCACTATTTTTCCGCCTGCATTGCGGCGCGTTTCTTCTCGATCTCGGCGCAGATACGCTCGAATACGGCGGGATCGTCGACAAAATCCTCGTTGTCCTTGTCCACGACAAGCACCTCACCGTCGTAGATATTGTCGATCCAGTCGTTGTATTTGTCATTGAGGCGGCACAGGTAGTTCTCGTCGATGTTCTGTTCGTAGTCACGGCCGCGCTTGCGTATCTGCGTAATGAGCGTGGGCACACTCGCCTTGAGGTATATGAGCAGGTCGGGGCGCGGTATGAGCGTCGACGAAACGTCGAAAACCTTCATGTAGGTCTTGAAATCACGTCCCGACATCAGCCCCATCTGGTGCAGGTTCCCGGCAAAGATGTATGCGTCCTCATAGATCGTGCGGTCCTGGAAAATGTTCTCCGCGCGGTCGGCCAGCATGTCGAGTGTCTGACGGACGCGGCTGCCGAGAAAATAGATCTGAAGCTGGAAAGCCCAGCGGTTCATGTCCTCATAGAAATCGCCTATATACGGGTTGTCCGTATCCTCGTAATAGGCCTTTGCGCCGTAGCGCCTGGTAAGCATCTCGGTAAGAGTGGTCTTGCCGCTTCCGATATTTCCCGCAATTGCTATATACATTTCAAGTCCGGATTAAAATATTGTCTTATGTTCGTATTCTTCATCTCTCCTTCACCATGCCCGCCACCGCATCTGCCACACGCCGGTCGTTCGACAGGCGGGGCACCTTGTTCTTGCCGGAGGCATCGAGCCAGCGTCTGAACGTACCGCACGGCACCTCGCTTATCTGCAGCGGGTCCATGGCGCTGCGCCGCTTGGCTTCGTAATCGGAGTTGAGCATCATCAGCTCCCCGTCGAGTTGGCGGGCGAACTCCTCCATGTCGCCGGGCCGGCGCGAAAACTCGATAATCCACTCATGCGCGCCCCTGCGTTCGCGGCTCATGTACCGAGGGGCTACCGTGTACTCGCCGATGACGGCTCCGGTACGCGCGCACACCGCAGCAACAGCACGTTCGGCATTGTCGAGTATGAGCTCCTCGCCGAAAACATTTATGAACTGGCGCGTGCGTCCCGTAATGCGTATTCTGTACGGCGACGTCGAGGTAAACTCCACCGTATCGCCCAATTCGTACCGCCACAGGCCGTTGGACGACGTTATTATCATCGCATAGCTGCGCCCGCATTCGACGCCTTCGAGCGGCACCACCGTCCGCCCGTCGCGGAATTCGTAAAAGGTGCCGTAATCGAGCATCAGCAGCATGTCGTTGCGCGACAGGTCGTCGGCTATCGCAAAAAATCCCTCCGAGGCGTTGTACGTCTCCATGTACCGTATGTCGCCCGACGGGAACATCTCGCCGAATGCCTTGCGGTACGGAGCGAAACCCATGCCGCCGTGCACGAAGAGTTCGAGCCCGGGCCACACCTCATGCAGGTCGCTGCGTCCCGTATATTCGAGCACGCGCCGCATCATCGCCAGATTCCACGAAGGCACCCCGGCAAACGAGGTGACATGTTCACGCGTACATTCGCGGCATATCCGCTCGACCTTTTCGTCGAAGCCGGCCATCAGCGCCGTCTCCGTCCGAGGCAGCCGGAACCACCCTCCTGCCATGCGGGTTTCGAGCATCAGCAGAGCCGACAGGTCGCCCGTCGTCACGCCGTTGCGGCTGGAACATGTGCCGCCGAGCGTCAGCGTCTTGCCGTCGAGAATCTTCGAATCGGGACAGGCCGCCAGATAGAGCGTCACCACATCGCGCATTCCGCGCAGATGGTCGTTCCACAGCGCCCGACGCGTAACGGGAATGTACTTGCTGCGGTCCGAGGTCGTACCCGACGAGCGCGCAAACAGCCTCACCCGGCCGCGCGCCGTCACGTCCCTTCCGCCGTCGAGCATCTGCCTCACGTAACCCGAGAACGAGTCGTAGTCCGAGAGCGGCACCCCCGACTGGAAATCCTCGACCGACTCCATAAGTCCGACATCGTAGCGGCGGCCGAAATCGGTGGCGGCCCCGCGCGACATCAGTTCGGAAAGCGTCCGCCGCTGCACTTCGTGCGGGTGACGCATGAAATTCTCTATGCCCCTGCGCCGCAGTCCGAACCACCGGCGCAGAAATTTTTCCCTGAATGACACCTGAACAACATTTTGACGTGAAACATGCTGCAGGTCTCCTCACCATTCGTCTCCGGGTCGCAGTATTCGGTACTCAGTTAAAGTAAGAACCTATCTTGTCAATGGCCGACGGCATGGCGAACACCACCACCCTGTCATAGGCGTTGATTTCGGTGTTGCCGACGGCAATGAAAACCTTGTCGCCCCGCACGATACCGCCGATAATCACGTCCTTGGGCAGGCCCATGTCCTTGATCCGGTTTTTCGTGGCCGGGGAATTCGGCTTCACGATGAATTCGAGCACTTCGGCATCGCTGCCCGTAAGGCACTTTATGGCCTGCACGTCGGTCGACATCGTGAAGCGGAATATGTTCGAGGCCGTAACCAGCTTCTTGTTGATGATCGTATCTATGCCGATGCTCTCGGCCAGGTTTATGTAGTTGAGGTTCTCGACCTCGGCGATGACCTTCTTCACGCCCATGCGCTTTGCGAGCATGGCCGTCAGAATGTTGGTCTCGCTGCGCCCCGTGACCGCCACGAAGGCGTCCATGTTCGACAGTCCCTCCTCCATCATGGCCTCGGTATTGCGGCCGTCCTCGTTGATGATCAGGGTCTTGTCCAACAATTCTGCCAAACGGTAAGCCTTGTCGGCATTGTAGTCGATAAGTTTGATGTTTATCTCGTCCTGGAGTTCCGAGGCTATGCGCACGCCTATGCGCGAGCCGCCGAGGATCATCATGTTCTTGACGCGCACGTCGGCCTGCCCCGACAGGGCCATCACCTCGTGGAGCGAATCCTGCCGCGTAATCACATAGACCATGTCGTCCTCCATGAAACTGTCCTCGCCCGTCGGGATTATCGTCTGGCCGCTGCGCGAGATGGCCACCGCACGGAAGCTCATCGACATGTCCGACTCCGACAGGTCGGCCAGGCGCTTGCCGACAAGCGGCGACGTCGGCTCGAGACGGAAGACGACAAGCGAGAGCTTGCCGCTCGAAAAGTCGACATACTCGGTCGTGGCCGTATGTCCGAGCAGGTTGATGACCTCGCCGGCCGCCACCTTCTCGGGATATAACAGGTAGTCGATGCCCATGTTTATGAACATCTCCTTGTTGTTCGGTTCGAGGTACTCGTTGTTGTCGATACGGGCTATCGACTTCTTGGCGCCCAGCTGCTTGGCCATGATGGCGGCAAGCACGTTGTCGTTCTCGACATGGTTTACGGCGATGAAGAGGTCGCACTTGCGCACGGCGGCCTTGCGCAGTACGGCAAATGTCGTGGCGTCACCCTCGACCGTGACTACGTCGGCAAGGCTGCTGACGTCGGCAAGGAGTTTGGGGTCTGAATCTATGACCGTGATGTCGTGCCCGTTGCCGCTCAGCATCTTCGCCAGATGGCTGCCCATCTCGCCCACACCTGATATAACGATTTTCATAATCTCCTAAATCAAAAGTCGCATCGGGGCCTTTTCGCCCGCTGTTCGAAACTTTCGCCGCCCGTATTGCGAATCGGGCAACAATCTTGCAATTTATTCTACAAATGTATACATTTGTCGGTTGAAAACAAAATCTGAAACCAAAATTCGGAACATTATGCCATCGTGGTTGATAGTAATACTGTGCGCAATCGGAGCCGTAGCGCTCTTCGTGATCGGAATGTCGCTGACAATCATGATCAAGGGACACTTCATCGAAAGTGAAATCTCGACCAACAGGAACATGCAGCGGCTGGGTATAAAGTGCGCCGTTCAGGAGTCGCGCGAGGACTCCGGACAGGTTGACTGCAAGGATATAGGCTGCAGCGGAAACTGCTCGGCCTGCGACATCGAGGAGTCACAGAAGGAGAGGCTCCACGAGAAATAGCACCTGGCAACACTTACACGAAAAAGGCGCGGATCTCCGCGCCTTTTTCATATCACTCTATCATGCAGTTGCCCGACCGGCATTCGAACCATGGGTTGTGCAGATCTTCCTTATTGTATTTCAGCGGAGTGCCGTCCGGTAGGGCCTTCGTACTTCCGCCCGCCTCGGCAAGGATCAATTCGCCCGCAGCCGTATCCCACTCGTAAGTCGCACTCGTGCGGACATAATAGTCGACCGTACCCTCGGCCAGCATGCAGAACTTGTACGAACTGCCCTGCTCCACAACCTCGGCATCGGGATAGCGACGGCGTATCGCCTCGACATATTCGGCCGTTTCGGGCGTCTGGTGCGAACGCGAGACGGCTATGCGCGGGTGCTTGCGCTCATGCGGGTCCGACGGCAGCGCCACCCAGCGGGCCACGAGTTCGTCATAAGTATGACGGGCGTCGGCTTCGGGAGCGATACCCTCGACCAGATAGGCTCCGTGTCCCTTCTCGCCGATATACATCTTCTTGAAATAGGGCACGTAGACCACCGACCCGATACACTCGTTGTTGTGCATCAGGGCTATGTTTACCGTAAACTCGTTGTTTCCCTTTATGAATTCGACAGTTCCGTCGAGCGGGTCCACCAGCCAGAACATGTCCCAGTTACGACGCTCGTCAAAAAGCATTTCACGCCCCTCCTCGCTCAGGATCGGGATTCGCGTACACCCGAGAGCCTCCTTTATCTTGTTGTGGGCCAGACGGTCGGCGACGGTAATAGGCGTTTTGTCGCTTTTGATGTTTATGTCGTAATCATCGCTGTTCTTGTAGACTTTCATTATCTCCGCCCCGGCCTTGACGGCGGCATTCACCGCTT
>DXGW01000039.1 GCA_019113665.1 Candidatus Alistipes excrementipullorum | reverse complement strand
GCGGACACGGTCGGGATAGAGTCCCTCGCCGTCCGCTCCGACATAGTTGACGATACTCCAATAAAGTCCGCTCGCGGCATCGTAGCGTATGGTGAACTTTTTCGAGCCGCCGTTCATGGGATAAAGCCCGTCGAACGACATCTTGCGGCCCTTGCGGTCGGATTTCAATACGGCGCAATACTCCTCGGCCGAACGCCCCACATGGACGCGCAGCACATCGGCCACGCTGCCGTCGGCACATGCCACCGCGTTGCCTTCGAGCCACCCCTTGAAACCGCCGTCGAGCCATGTCATGTCGGGATAGAAGTTTTCCGAACGCGTCCAGTTGCCGGCATCGAGCAGATCGCTGCCAACAGGCGCCGACAACATTACGGCACTGTATCGTTCGGGCCACTTTATGCTCTTGCCGGTGGCGTACTCGACGGCACGCCATACACGCCCGCCGGCTATGGCTACGGGTGTGGGCGCGGTATGGTATTCACCCTCGACCAGAAGGCCGTTGCGCCGGTCGCTCGGCACGCTCCAGTTCACGCCACCGTCGGTCGAACGACGTATGACCACGTTGCCGTGGGCCTTGTTCGTTCCGATAAGGTAGAGCGCTCCGCCATTCACGAAGAGTGTAGACCAGAAAGCGCCTTCGATTCGGGCGATCTTGTTCCACGTCGCACCGCGGTCGGTCGAGCGGAATATGAACGTTATGGCCGACTTGTATTCGGCCGACTTGGGACCGAACTCGTCGTGGGAAGCCACATAAGAGCCATCGGGCAGAACCGCGATGCTCGGAGAACCTATGTATTTGCCGCAATCGGCCGGACAATGCGCGACCACTACCCCCGGAGGAGTCGGGACGCCCTGTGCATGAAGCGCACAGGCGGCAAGAAGGGCAAACATGAATACAAACAACCTGCGCATGGACTTATTCTTTATACGGGATTTTGACTACTATCTTCTTTACACGTGCGTTGTCGCCGACCTTCATGCACGGGCGGTGACCCTCGCCCGGGAAGAAGACGAAGAACCGCGACGGGTCGGCATTGAGCGGACGGCTGTCGCCGGCTTCGAAAAACTCGATATCCTTCGCCGGGTCATAAGGCACAACCTCCTGCCTTGCCGCATCGGCCGCAGCCAGGTCGATGCGCTCGCAACCTTCGGCCACATACTGTATGTCTATATACTTGCGGTGAGCCTCGAAAAGGGCCGAGTCCTTGGTCGTATAATACGAAACCGTAGCGAAAAGACCATTGTCGTCCAGTTCGTAGGTCCCTTCGGCCAGGGAGGCAAGGTCCTTGCGGGAGAGGAATTCAAACGCCTTTTTCCACACTTCGGGCGAAAGCCTGTTCTGCTCGGCGAAGGCACGCCGGTCAACCGACGCGTCCGCCTCGAACGGCAAGGCCGTAAACCACTCCGACTCCGAACACCACTTCTCGACATCGGCGTCGGACATCTTGCCGGCACCGGCATTGCCGCATGCCGCCATCATCAATACCGTCATGATTGCTGTCAGGATTTTCATACGTTCTGCACCTTGTTTTTATCCTTGTTGAAGAGAGCCGTAAGCAGGAACCCGACGAGGAATATCACCGTCGTACCGACGACAATCGTCAGGTAGGTATGCAGCGGGCAGCGGAACTCATAGAAAGGCGAGCCTTCGTTGACCAGAGGCGACAGGCTCATGTAGGCTATCGACAACAGGCCCAGCACCACAGCCGTAACGGCATGTGCACGCTTCACGTTGCGGCAGACAAGACCCAGCAGGAACAGTCCCAACATTCCGCCGCTGAAGATCGACGCCAGCTTCCACCATGCGTCCAGGACACCGTCGACCTTCATCATGAGCAAGCCCACGACTATACCTATGGCCCCTACCGCAAACGACGCCGCGTAGAGCACCGTCATGCTCTTGCGGTCCGAAATGTCGCGTTTCGACAGGCGCTTGACGAAGTCGGTCAGGACGATGGTCGCCGACGAGTTGATGCTCGTGGCCACGGTGCTCATGCCGGCAGAGAAGAGCGAGGCGATGACAAGTCCCGTAACTCCGGTCGGCAATCCATGGACGATAAAGTAAGGGAAGACCTTGTCGGCAGCCGTACCCGCGGGCAGCAGGTCGGGGCGTGCCGTATAGTAGGCGAAGAGCGCCGTTCCGATATAGACGAACACCAGCGAGACCGGAATGTAGAGCAAACCGCCGAAAAGGGTCGACTTCACGGCCTCGGCCGTAGATTTGGTCGTCATGTAGCGCTGCACGTAGTTCTGGTCGATGCCGTAGTTCTGCATGTTGACGAAGAGTCCGTATATCAGCACCACCCAGAAGGTCGGCTCCGTAAGGCTCGCACCGAAGCTTCCCAGCGAGAACTTGCCGTTGGCCGATGCGATCTCGAAGAGTTGCGAAGGGCCTTCGGGCATCGAGAAGGTCAGGATCAGGGCGCAGGCCACGGCACCGAGTATCAGGATTATGCCCTGAATGGCATCGGTCCATACCACTGCGGCTATACCGCCCAGCAACGTATAGAGCAGCGTGGCTACGCCGGTCCATATTATGATGGTCTGAATATCCCAGCCGAACATGGTGCTTATGGGCAGCGCCAGCAGGAGCAGAATGGAACCCACACGCGCCAGCTGCGTCAGCAGATAGCATATGGCCACATAGCAGCGCGCCCAATAGCCGAAGCGCATCTCAAGATAGTGATAGGCCGAGACGCTGTTCATGCCACGGTACAAAGGTATGAAGACCTTGGCCGCGAGCCATGTGGCTATCGGGATCGAAAGGCTGAAGACAAACGGGTTCCAGTTGCCCTTGTAGGCGTCGCCCGGCAGGCCGAGGAAACTGATGCTGCTGACGAACGTCGCAAAGATGGACATGCCGACCACCCATGCGGGAAGTCCTCCGTCGGCCGCCGTAAAGGCCGAGGCCCCCTTGCGGCTCTTGAAGAAGAAGCTGCAGCCGAATAGCGCAACTCCTCCCACAAAAAGGAAAAATACGATGTAGTCAAGTATGGTTATCTCCATTGCTGATCAGTAGTTTCAGGTTTGAAATCAGAAGTTTTCGGGTTTGCACTCGACACCCAGTTCCTCAAGGGCCGTACGGATACGGGCACGCTCCTCGGAGCGGAACTTGCGGTAGGGATACGAGAGGTAATCGTCGCAGATGCCCAGAAGCGAAAGTGCACACTTGACACCCTTGAGGTAGCTCGAACCGTATTTGCCAACGGTATAGATCGACGTGCTGATCTGCATGATGCGTTTCTGCAGTTCACGTACACGCCCGATGTCGTGAGCACGTGCAGCATCGTACATGCCGACGTAAAGTTCGGGGAAGATGTTGGCGCCGCCGTTAACTCCGCCGTCGGCACCCATCAGCACGCACTCGCCGGTAAGCTCCTCGGGACCCACGAGCAACGCGAAATCGGGTTTGTCGCGCAGGAGGTAAAGCAGTGTCTGGAAATAGGTCATGTTTGCCGAGCTGTCCTTCAGGCCGACGATATTGGGGTGTGCGGCCAAAGCCACGACAGTCTTCGGATCGAAGAACACCTTGACATGCGACGGCATGTTGTAGAGATAGAGCGGCAGCGGCAGGGCATCGGCCAGGGCCGTATAATACTCGATGAGCTCCTGCTGCGAAGGTGCGAAATAGTAAGGCGGCGCCGATACCACGGCAACGGCACCACAACGCTTCGCATGTTCGGCCAGCTTGATGCTCTCGTCCATCGAGGTGTCGGTGATACCGACGATTACCGGAACGCGGCCGGCTACCTGACGGCAGACAAGTTCCACGAAATCGTAACGGCACTTGTACGAAAGGCTCTGTGCCTCGCCGGTCGTACCCAGCAGGAAGAGTCCGTGTACGCCTCCGGCGATCATGTGTTCGGTCAAACGTGCCGCTCCCTCGATGTCGATCGTATCATCACCCTTGAGCGGCGTAATCATCGGCGGTATGATACCATGCAGTTTTTCCATAATATGCAATACTTATTATTTTTCACGATTGTTTTTCAAGAGATAGAAATGGCCGTCCTCGGCTCCGAGCAGGAGGTCGAACACACCGTCACCGTTCCAGTCGACGGGTGTGGGTGAAGTGGTATGACCCGCAAGCACCACGTCGCTGACCGGTCCCATGTACTCGAACCACACGTCGTCACCCTCCTGTTTCACGTTCTCGAAGAGCACGGCACTGGCACCGTCTACCACCAGGTCGAGACGTCCGTCACCGTTCCAGTCGACGAAACATATCTTGCGGCGTCCCGACTGGCCGGCCTCAAGCGCGTTGAGTCTCAGCACTCCGGCCGAGGCATCGGCAACACCCTTGCGGTTGTGGTAGACCGAGCAGTTGGTCGCATGGAATATGCGGCGGCCGGGCTTGAGCATCAGACGGCCGTCGTCCGTACGGAAACGCTCGAAGTAACACGGATAACCCTCGTGGTCGAGCACGATTAAATCATTTAAACCGTCCTTGTTCCAGTCAATTACGACAGGAGTAGTACGCCATTGCGTAACCAGCGTGCCCTTTTCGGGATTCCACCAGTTCCACGCAGGCTTGGGTGCTTCGCCCTCCCACGCTACCTCGACGGGGCGCGCAGGCTCGAGTTCGAGAATATCCTTGCCGCCGGCATTGCGGAACCACTCTATGCGTCCCCAGATGGAGTTGATGACAATATCCTTGCGACCGTCACCGTCCCAGTCGGCAACCGTCAGCACGGTATAGCCCCACTTCTCCTCGGCCGGGCCCTGTATCGAGCCATTATAGCCAGCCTGTATGCGTACGGGCTTGCCGCCGACCTTGAAGAACTGCGGTTCGGCCCACACGGGATTCTCTCCGCCCGACAGGTTGCGTATGAACGCTATCTCGCCTGCGGAGTTGCCTGCAACGATATCATCGAGGCCGTCACCGTCCCAATCCACCACCCACGGGGTCGAGAGGGCTCCGAACTTGACGAGATCGGCCTTCTGACGGAAATAGGCCGGCGATTCGAACTGAGGCATGCCGCGACGGACCTTGCCCGTATTGCGCACGAGAGCCACTCGGCCGTCCTCATCGCCTATCACCAGGTCGGGATTGCCGTCACCGTCGAAATCATAGACCACCGGGACGATCATCTCCAGATGCATGCGGATCTCGCCGTCGCGGTTCGACAGACGCCGCCCGGCAGCGAAATGAGGCTGCGTGCGCGTACCCGTATTCTCAAACCACGTAAGGCCGTCGAGGAACTCGCCGCAGATGATATCCAGATCGCCGTCACCGTCGAAATCGGCCACGCACGGGTTGGGCGCACCATACACGTCGATAGCCTTGCCGCCGGCCTCGATACGGCCGCTGTTGACATATCGGCCGTCGACATTCTCCAGAAGATGCACATAGCCGTGCAACGGACCCCGCGTCCAACGGCCCTCGGAATCGAAGGCGTTGTCCCAACCGTAATCGTCCCACGTATCGATACCGACGATTATGTCGCGGTCACCGTCGCCGTCCCAGTCGACATAGCTCCACATGTTGCTGCGCGAACGCTTGATGCCGTTGTCGAGACGCTCTCCCTCATATTCGATCTTCTCCTTTCGGGCATAGGGGGCCTTGAAGAAATCGGGATACTCTGCACCCTTCGACATTACATACGAACAACCGTCGACCTGCGACAACTTTATGTTGTTCAGGCCCCGGTCGCTTATCTTGACCGCGCGGTCGAAAAGGGGTTCGTCCTGCGTGCCGATATTTATAAATAGGTAAAGACCCTTATATGGCTTGTCGGGACAGGAGACTACCAGATCCGTAAGCCCGTCGCCGTTCCAGTCTGTCGGCAGAGGAATACCCCACAAACCGACACCGAGGTCGACTGTCAGATCGGGATTGTTGTACTTCAGGGCGATACGCTCACGTTCAGTCCCTTCTCCGGCAGTTGCAATCTGCGCTGACGCAATGGCCAGAATGGCCACGATGATTCTGAATGACAATAAGGCAGGTTTCATTTAAAGTCAGTTATAAATTTCGGGTTGCAATTTGCAATCTACGGTAAAATCATTTACCTTTGCAAAGGTAATTAAATCGTTTTAATAAACAAACTATTCCATATAAAAATTTTTCCGGTACCGGAATACAACCAACCAAAAGCACCCCACCATGGAGAGATCTGAAAGAAACTTTGTCATAGGCATGGATTTCGGAAGCGACTCGGTCCGTTGCCTGATAGTGGACGCAAACGACGGCCGCGAGGCGGCTTCGGCAGTGAAGGCCTACCCCCGCTGGGCGAAAGGGCTCTACTGCAACCCGGCCGAAAACAGATACCGCCAGCACCCGCTCGACTATATCGAGGCATTCGAAGCGGCACTCGGCGAAGCGCTCGGACAATGCGATGAAGATGTACGCAGCAACATACGCGGCATATCGTTCGACACGACAGCCTCGACACCGGCACTGACCGACAAGAACGGCACTCCGCTGGCACTGCTGCCCGAATATGCCGAGAACCCGAATGCCATGTTCGTCCTGTGGAAAGACCATACGGCCATCGACGAAGCCGACGAGATAAACCGCGTGGCACGCCGCTGGCCCGTGGACTATACACGTTACAGCGGAGGCAGCTACTCGTGCGAATGGGCATGGGCAAAGATGCTCCACTGCCTGAAGAGCGACATCTCGCTGCTCGGCAAGGCATATTCGTGGGTCGAGCACTGCGACTGGATAAGCGCCCTGCTTACCGGCGACACGACTCCCGAACATATAGCCCGAAGCCGATGCGTCGCCGGCCACAAGGCCATGTGGCACAGCGAATGGGGAGGACTGCCTCCCGAAGAGTTCCTGATGGAGGTAGACCCGTTGTACAGTGTATTCGGATCACACCTCTACACCGAGACGCTCACGGCCGACAAACCGGCCGGCCGCCTGTCTGCCGAATGGGCCGCACGCCTCGGATTGCCCGAAGGCATAGCCGTCGGAATAGGCGCAATCGACTGCCATATGGGAGCCGTCGGTGCCGGCATCAAGGAGGGAACGCTCGTAAAGGTCATGGGCACATCGACATGCGACGTGGCCGTAGCTGCACCCTCCAGGGTCGGAGAACATGCCGTACGCGGAATATGCGGACAGGTAGACGGTTCGGTGCTGCCCGGAATGATCGGTTTCGAGGCCGGACAGGCCGCATTCGGCGACATCTACGCATGGTTCCGCCGTCTGATGGAATGGCCGCTGAAACATCTGGCCGACGCCGACTCCCCGCTCTGCGACCGCATACTCGCAGCACTTACCGAAGAGGCCGAAAGGCTGCCGCTGACGACCGACGACATTGTCGCAACCGACTGGTTCAACGGACGCCGCACCCCCGACGCCGACCCGCGCGCCAAAGGGACGATTACGGGTCTCACCCTCGCAACAACGGCACCGCAGATATTCAAGGCTCTGGTCGAAGCCACGGCTTTCGGTTCGCGCGCCATAAACGAGCGGCTGAAGGAGGAGGGCGTAGCCATCGACGAGATCATTGCCGTCGGCGGCATATCCAAAAAATCGAGGTTCGTTATGCAGACCATGTGCGACGTGATCGGCAAGCCCATAAAGGTGGTGAAAAGCGAGCAGGCCTGCGCTCTCGGCGCGGCAATGTATGCCGCCGTGGTATCGGGCCTCTATCCCGACATAACGGCCGCACAGGAGGCCATGTGCTCGGGCTTCTCGGACGAGTACCGACCGGATCCCGAACGTGGCAGGATCTACGACAGGCTTTATGCACGCTATCTTGACACCGGAGGCAGGAGCGGCGAAGAGCGATAAAGACAAAAACGACGGGCGGCAGAGATCTCTGCCGCCCGTTCCACAACTAAACCAATAACACCTGAATTACTCAAGGTATTCCCACGTATAATAGTAGTTCTCTTCGTAATCTGCACCCTTCTTGATCTCCTTGATCACGCAGCCCTTGCTGTCGAGCTCATATTCGAGGCTCGAAGGCGAGTTCGAGTAGTCCCAACCGTTTGCCGAGCAGAGGTACTTCGTTGCCTTTCCGAAGAAACCGAGCTCCTGGAGCCAGCGGCTTGCGCCCTTCTCCACATAGATCGTATAAACACCTGCGAGGTTCTTCGTGCTCGTATAGGTGTGATCCTTCCAGCACTCCTCGGCGGTGCCGTCCTCGTCGCGGTCCTCGAACTTAGACCACTTGAGAATACAGCCGTCCTCAACTACGGCATTGGCACATACCTCGCCGTTCTTCTTGATCTGCTTTACGTAGCCTTCGCTGTCATAAGTATAGGTAAACGTATCCCACTCGTCCTTGTACTCCGAAGCATAACCGTTGGTCCCCAGCGTGATGGTGAACTCCGAATAACCGGTTGCCGTGATAACATTGCCGTTGTACGAGAAGTTCCATTCACGCTCGCCGTCATTGCGGCTTGCCTTCACGACCTTGCCCTCGGCATCGTACTCATATACGTACGAATCCCAGTCATCGGCCCAGCCTGCCAGGCGAACTTTTACGGTTTCTTCACCGCCACCGCCGTTGCCGCCGTTGTTCTCGTTCTTCGAGCATGCAGTGTTGAACGATACGGCCATTGCCGCAATCGCCAGAATTCCAAAAATCTTTTTCATGGTTTTTTAAGTTTTAGTCAGTTAAAATATTAAGGTTTGTTTGAAAAGTTTTCAACATGTCAGTTTCCGGCCGCAACGATCAGCGCAAGACCACCGATGAAGAGCAGGAACATGAGTGCCAGCAGCCAGTTGACAGCCTTCGACGCACCCTTGAACTCACGCCAGATGAAGACACCCCAGATTGCGGCAATCATCGGCGCACCCTGTCCGAGGGCATACGAAACGGCCGGGCCGGCCTGACCCGAGGCTATGTAGCTGAATGCCGTTCCGAGGCACCATATCGCACCGCCGAGGCAGCCCGTAAGGTGAGTGCCGAACGAACCCTTGAAGTACTCCGAATAGCTTACCTTCTCGCCTACGAACGGATAGCGCATCACCAGCGTGTTGAAGACGAAGTTGCTAAGGAGCACACCGATCGAGAAGATGAAGATGGCCGAATAGGGAGTGAGCATTCCGGCAGCCGGAGCCTCGAAATTGTTGATGTCCATGCCCTTGACCACGAAACGGTAGAAGAGCGACATGAGTACGCCGGCAACGACGGCAAGAGCCAGGCCCTTGCGGTTGTTGACCGCAGCCTCGGCGCCGCTCTGCTGCTTGCCCGAAGCTATGCCGTTGCAGATGATGGCGATGACGATAAGCGCAACACCGAGGAAAAGCATCACGGGATTACCCGACGGAGCACCCAGATAGTTGACAATGACACCCAGCACAAGCGCTATGCCCACGCCGAGCGGGAAAGCCACCGACAAACCGGCCAAGGAGACCGAAGCCGACAGCAGAATATTCGAGGCGTTGAAGATCACACCGCCCAGGAGCACCCAGCCGATGCTTTCGCCGGCAGCCTGCGAGAGGTCCTCGACGAAAGGACGTCCCTCATCGCCGATGCTGCCCATCGTGAAGCCCAGCAGAGCCGCGAAGAGCACCATGCCGATGACATAGTCCCAATAGAAAAGTTCGTAACGCCAGCTCTTCGACGCCAGCTTCTGGGTATTGCCCCACGAACCCCAGCAGAGCATCGTGACGAAGCAGAATACCACTGCCAGAAAATAGTTGTTTACGATAAAC
>DXGW01000038.1 GCA_019113665.1 Candidatus Alistipes excrementipullorum | reverse complement strand
CGATGAATCGCTCGCCTGCCTGCAGGCCAACATCGACGTTGCCCGGCGTCTCGGCTCACGCGACAAACTCGATGAAACAAACATAATGCTCGCATGGCTCTATACCATGGCAGGCATGTATTTCGAGGCCGGTGAGATATTCGAAAAGTCCATAGATCTTGCAACCCTGTCACCCTCGTTGCGCACGAAATACTATCTGGCCCGTCAGAACCTGTACCACGAATTGTCGCACTACTCCAAACAGGAGCAGACGATTGTCGAGGCGAAAAAGATGTATGACTATTACGCTGAACTTCTGTTCGCCGGGGGGGGGTCGGCCGCAGACGGAGAGGATTTCGAAGTGGCTAACAGCCGAGGCATATATCTCATCGAACACGGTCGCTACGATCAGGCTGAAAAGTTATACAAACGCCTGCTCGAAAAGACAGAGCCTCAGACACATGAATACGCAATTGTCACATACCGCCTCGGAGAGATATGCGACCAGACCAAACGCCCGGACGAGATGGTGTGCTGGTATGCCCGTTCGGCCATCGCCGACATTCAGACTGCAACCAAGGACAACGCCTCGCTATGCTCGCTGGCCAACCAGCTCTTCGGCCGCAATGATGTCATGCGCGCATTCAGATACATACGCTGCTCGATGGACGATGCCATATTCTACAATGCCAAACTTCGCCCGTGGCAGGTTGCAGCCTCGATGCCCTATATCGAATCTGCCGCACAGGAGATGGTCGCACAACGGGGCAAACAGATGCGGACATTCACCCTCATAATCTCTATACTTGTCATCTGTCTGTTTGTGGCATGCGTATACCTATGGAGGCTCTACCGTCAGACACGCGAGAACCAAGAGATACTGCGCGAACGCCACCGCCAGGTCGATGCCTACAACCGCGAGCTCTCCGAACTCAACAAGGCCATCAGCGAAGCCAACCACGTCAAGGAGGAGTACATCGGTCTCTTCCTGTCGATATGCTCGAGCTACATCGACCGGCTGGCAGACTACCAACGCAACGTAAAGCGCAAACTGACTGCTGGCAAGATCGCCGAACTGCAGAAAGAGGCCTCGTCATCGGCTCTGGTCGACGAGGAGACCAAAAAATTCTATGAGATGTTCGACACGGCCTTTCTGCGGCTCTATCCGACATTTGTCGAGGATTTCAACTCGCTGCTCGAGGATTCGGAGCATATCGTACTTCACAAGGGCGAGCTGCTCAATACGGAGTTGCGCATATTCGCACTGATACGTCTCGGCATCACCGACTCGTCGAAAATAGCCTCGCTGTTGCGTTACTCGGTCAACACGATCTACAACTACAGGGCCAAGGTCAAGAACAAATCGAAGTACCAACGCGATGATTTCGAGGAGCGCGTAAAACACATCAGCTCGTTCAAAATAGCCGAATAAAGGCCCATGAAAGGCTCAGCCGGGACTGTATAACGTCCACTTTTTTGCGGAGAGGAGCGAATGCATCGCACTGTCCGGCAATATATTACATCGACAATATCGTTTTAGCGTCCACAATCGGGGCACCGGAACTTCCGGGGGCCCCGATTTCTTCATACCTTTATACTAAATGGAAATCAAACTCCGCAAAGTAATTTCTAACAAATACTATCTAATTATGAATCTGAAAAAGTATCTGCTGCTGCCGGTTGCAGCCATTGCGTTCGCCGCATGCTCGCAAACCGATGACACCGAACGCCGGATAGACGACCTTTTGTCGCAAATGACCCTCGGCGAGAAGCTCGGACAAATGAACCAGTTGACCTACGGCGAGGAGGAGTGGCTCGCCGGCCAGATCCGGTCGGGTGTTTCCGGAAGTATTCTCAACGTACCGGATCCCGCCACCGTCAACAGGCTTCAGAAGATAGCTGTCGAGGAGACGCGCCTGGGCATTCCCCTTATCATTTCACGTGACGTAATACACGGTTTCCACACGATATTCCCCATTCCGCTGGGGCAGGCCGCATCGTTCGACCCGGAAATTGTCGAACAGGGTGCACGCGTTGCAGCCATCGAGGCCGCAGCCTGCGGCATACGCTGGACCTTTTCGCCGATGCTCGACATCTCGCGCGACCCGCGTTGGGGGCGCATAGCCGAGAGTTTCGGCGAGGACCCGTACCTCACATCGCAGCTCGGTGTGGCCATGGTGAAGGGTTACCAGGGCGATGACCCGACCGACCCGTCGACAATGGCCGCGTGCGCAAAGCACTTCATAGGTTACGGTGCAGCCGAAGGCGGCCGCGACTACAACGGTACCACCATAACAGAACGCCTCATGCACAACGTCTACATGCCGCCGTTCAAGGCATGCGTAGATGCCGGTGCAATGACCATAATGACATCGTTCAACGAGATAGACGGCGTACCGTCAACCGGCAACCGCCATCTGCTGCGCGACATTCTGCGCCAGGAGTGGGGATTCGACGGCATGGTTGTCTCCGACTGGAACTCCACGGGCGAGATGATAGCACACGGATTCGCCGCCGACATGAAGGAGGCGGCTGCCGCTGCCGTGAATGCAGGTGTCGACATGGACATGATGTCCCATGCCTTCATCAGCCAGCTCGAGACGCTCATCGACGAAGGCAAGGTCGACATGGAACTGGTGGACAACGCCGTACGCAATATTCTGCGCCTCAAGTTCCGCCTCGGGCTCTTCGACAACCCCTACGTTGACGAGACACATGCAGCCGAAGTACAATATGCTCCCGAGCACCTCGCAGCTGCGAAACAGGCCGCCGTTGAGTCGGCCATACTGCTCAAGAATGACGGCACGCTGCCTCTCAAGGGAATACGCACGATACTCGTAACGGGCCCCATGGCCGATGCGCAGCATGACCAGCTGGGCACATGGTGCTTCGACGGCGAACCGGAACATACGGTAACTCCGCTTGCGGCACTGCGCAAACTCTACGGCGACAAGGTCCGCATCATATATGAACCCGGGCTCGGATACAGCCGCGACAACGACAAGTCGAAACTCGCGCGCGTAACCGCACTCGCGCGCACGGCCGATGCCGTAGTAGCATTCGTCGGAGAGGAGGCCATTCTGTCGGGCGAGGCCCACTCGCTGTCGAACCTCGACCTGCAGGGAGCGCAAAGCGACCTGCTGCGTGCTGCCAAGGCAAGCGGCAAGCCGGTCGTTGCCGTCGTCATGGCAGGACGTCCGCTGACCATAGGCCGCGATCTCGACGCCTGCAACTCGATGCTCTACTCGTTCCACCCGGGAACCATGGGAGGCGAAGCCCTGGCCGAACTGCTTATGGGCGATGCCGTTCCGAGCGGTAAATGCCCCTCGACATTCCCCAAGGAGGTCGGTCAGATACCCTACTACTATAACCGCAACAATACGGGACGTCCCGCCTCGGGCAACGAAATGCTCATCGACCAGATTCCGCTCCGCGCAGGACAGACGTCGCTCGGCTGCTCTTCGTACTATCTCGACAGCGGTTTCGGTCCCCTGTTCCCGTTCGGATACGGACTGTCGTACACGACTTTCGAATATGGCGACGTAAAACTCGACCGCAACGAATACACCCCCGACCAGACCATCGACGTGACATTCACGCTGACCAATACGGGCAAATACGACGCCGTTGAGGTCGCCCAGCTCTACATACGCGACATCGCCGGATCGATAGCCCGCCCCATACGCGAACTGAAACGCTTCGACCGAATCGCCCTCAAGGCCGGCGAAAGCCGCACATGCACCTTCGAACTGCCCGTTTCGGAGCTGGCATTCATGGGTCTCGACAAAAAGGTCAAGGTCGAACCGGGGGAGTTCCTTCTGTGGGTAGCCGGCGACAGCGTGTCTGGTCAGGCCGTAAGGTTCAGCGTGCTTTAAACAGACATAATACCCTGACAATAAAGCATGTGCCATCGCAACGATGGCACATGCTTTATTGTTTCATAGGCGCACGTTATCTCCATTCCGTGAATCGGCAGACAACGTTACAGGCTCTCCGCACACGGATCACATATGCACCGGCATATACGGGCCGCCTCAGTACGACATTGCAAGCCATAAAAAAGGACGGCCCCGTTTTCACGGGAGCCGCCGCCAATAAATAAACAACCTATCCATAGACAGCCGTCGGATCGCTATTCCCCACGACTAAACTATTCTTTTGTCGGGCCGGGCCGGAATATCGGCCTCGTTTACGGCAACGGATCGGAGGGATAACCTATTCCGCTACCGAGTGTAAAGATAACTATTTTTTCGAAAACTCACGAAAAAACTCTGTATCAATCAATACTTGCATGCAACATTTTACTGCATGTACTCATGCCGTGTCCGAAATCCGGAGACTGGAGTGTCCAGTCCCCTTGTTTCAGCGTACGACGCTCACGGCAGCGGCACCCTCGGCACTCTGCGTAACCTTGAGCTGAGCTATAACGTTGCCGCCGTCGACATTCACACCCTCGGTCTCGGCAAACCGCATGGTGATCGTTCCTACGCGGGTCTGGCCCGTCGTGTTCTCCGAGCAGCGGGCATACAACTGCGAACCCCATGCCATAAGGCCCTCAAGCCAGCCGGCGTCCTCTCCGCAATCGAAAACGATATTCTTGTAGTACACCGAGTTGGTATCGGTATTCTGCACGCCGTCTACGTATGCGTTAATCGTACCGAAGCGCAGGCCCCATTCGGTCTCGGCCGAGGCATCGTGTTCGAGTTCATAGAGGAATCCGTCGGCAAAGCTGTAGCTTACGGTCTTGGGAAGTCCCGAAGCCTGGGTTACCGTGAAGGTGAAGGCCACATTGTCCGCCCCGCCGTCACGCAATACCACACTCGTATCGCTGGCCGGATATTTTGCGGTAATGGTTGCCGTACGCACGTCACCCGTATTCTTCTCACACGTCAGATATAGGTGATTGCCGCTGACGGTAACCGCAGCCCACTCCTGGTCGGACGATACCTCGAGAAGCGTAAAGTATTTGCCGTTCTCGTAGCGGACGTCGCCGGTCTCCTCAACCTCATATGCAAAGAACCAGCCCATGTCTGTAGACTCGACGCCGAACTCGCTCCACTGCTTGGTAAGGTTGCCGCCGATGGGCGAAAGATCGTAATAGACGGTCTTGACATCGATAGTGCCCGAACCTGCGTTCTGCGTAAAGTTAAGCGTAAATATCGGAGCATCGGGATCCGCCAACAGATACTTCGACGCATCGCCGCGGAAGTATGCCTTGACGACAGCCGTACGCGGCTCCGTCGACGACGGGTTGGCAAAGCATACGGCCGTCGGGTGGTTGTTGCCGGTAGTCCTGACCGTAAGCCACTCCTCGGAGCTCTCGACCTCGTATTCGACAACCCCGTATATCTCCTCCGTAGAATCGGGTACGAAATCGGAAGAACCGTCGAGATATGCAAGGTAATATCCGAGATCGACCTCGTCGCCGTCGCCTTCAAGCGTAAATTCGGTCTGTCCGAACCACGTATAGCTCAACGAGTAGGTGGTCGAGGTCCCGGCCTGCGTGATCTTCACCGTAGCAAATGGATTCTTGGCGATCTGATACTCCTCGGGAGTGTACGACAGGTCGAGATAAGCCGTACGCTCCTCACTGCCCGTATTCTCTTCACAGCTGACGTACAGCCAGTTGGCCGCCGTATGGCCGCCGCTCAGCCATTCTGCCGGTTCGCCGCTCTCATCGCGGGCGGTAACCGTAATGTTGGTATAGAACTCAGCCGAATAGTCAAGGCTCTCCTCGCCGTTCAGGCTGGCTATATAGTAACCTATCTGCAGCTCCTCGCAGGCCTGGCTCGTAACCGACTTCGAATCGAGCAGGTTCGAAAGGTCATATGTAACAATACCCTTGTCGGTGTCCATCACCGAAGTAGCCTTGGCAAGGTTGAGCAGGACGTTGTGCACCTTGTTGCGACCGAACGTGAAACTGCCCGTTGTCTGGAACGTATATATGTGCTTGTCGGTAGTCACCGTATAGGTATATCCCTCGGTCGTGGCCGGAATAATGTAAAGGTAAAGGCCCCTGGCATCGTCGGCAGTGGCTACCCCTTCCAGTGCATAAGGCTCCGTCAGATTCAGGACAACGCTGTGAGGGTTATCCACGGCGGCAAAGACCGTACGTTCGCCTGTAACGAAGTTGTGACGGTAACTGCCGGTAATGTCCGACGATGTTTCGAGCGACACGGACTTGACCTGCTCGGCCTGCGCCTCCGTATCCGAAGAGTATACAAGCAACCGCACGATGGATCCGACCACCTCGAACACGGGATTCACGTCAACCGTTCCCCCGGCCACGTCGGCCTCCTCGAAAACGGCAGGTTCGGTCGAAACGAGATGGAAAATACCGTCGGCACGGCCGGCCGCCGCCTGTACGATTTCACCGGGGAAATCGAAATCGCGGTCCGTGAGCGCCATTCCATCGGCATATGGATAGCAGAAATGGACCGAACGCACGGTCGCGGGCACCGCAGCCGTGAACGTTGCAGAACCGGTCTCTTCGTCGATAGCCGCTGCCGACGAACGGTATATGCCGCCTTCGGCGGGCAGGACGGTAAGCTCCGCACCGTCGGATACCTGCCAGAACATACCCTCCTTGTCGACATACTCGACACGGGTATCGTCAATGGCCGTATCCTCACTATACGAGGCCTCGATATTGAGCGTAACCGTGGAGCCGTCGGCTACCGGAGCCGATTCGGCATTGTCCTTGGAGCATGCGGCGGTCAGCAACAAACCGAGGCTGCACGCAACACCATACAAAAGAGTGCTTTTTTTCATGGTTCCGAACTTTTAAAGATCAAGCAAAAGTGTTGTCGTCCTCGCCCTGCTCTATCGAGATGTCGGGCGTACCTCCGTTGTTGTCATTCCACTCACCCGACAGGGCAAAACCGCCTTCGGGCATAAAACGCAAAATCTCCGCATGCGGAGAGTCATAAAGTTTCTTCATAATCTATACTGTATATGTACATGTCCATCTGAAACCAAACGACAGCCGCAGTCCTGCCCATACAGGAACTGCGGTTGCCGTAAATTATCCGTTTTATTGCCAGATCACCCACGTATAGAGCGGATTACCGTCACTGTCGTTAGTGATTATCTTGACATATCGCTGCTCGCCGCCCTCGCGTGCCGCAAATACGACATCGACAAAGACACTGTCGCCCTGCTGGAATGCCGAGAAGCTTACGAACGAATGGTCATCAGTCTGACCGGCTCCGGCCTTCATGTCGTCGGCCTCGATCTCTCCGAAAGTGAATACCTGCGCAAAGAGCATTTCGAGAGTATCGTCATCGAGAGGTATTGCCAAAGCCTCGCCTGCTGCATCCTTGATATTGTAGATACGGAACCAACGTGGCTTGTCACCGCCTGTCAGCATTCCGAACCACTCTTCGGTACCGTATGCAGGAGTTATTTTTTCGATACTGTACGAGAACTGCGGAACCTCGCCGGTACCTTCACCCGCAGCCTGCGTGAACTTGACACTCGACTCGCCGTCGTCGGTCGAAGCCTTCAGCGTATATGTCTTTTCCGAAGCCAGCGTGTTCTCGGGGAATACGATCTTGACGGTCGAACCCTCGATCGCAGCCTCGGCCGCGCCGCACGAAAGCGTCACATACTGAACATAAGGAGCAATGTCCGATACAACCTCGCCATCAACCTCGAGCGAGAGGGTCGCAGCCTCGGCGACGGTCTCACCCGCAGCCAGAATATCGGTCTGGTAAACCTTGGTCAGGGTCGGAACGATGAATGGCACGCCGTTGCCCGGATCCTGGTTGACC
The DNA here is from genome assembly GCA_019113665.1 of Candidatus Alistipes excrementipullorum. GTDB lineage: Bacteria > Bacteroidota > Bacteroidia > Bacteroidales > Rikenellaceae > Alistipes > Alistipes excrementipullorum. Next base: position 15,332 of record DXGW01000038.1, on the reverse strand, counting down.
TGCAGGCATGTCGTCGAGCGTACGCCCATATACTCAACATATATGCGACCGCTGCGGCCTTCGGTTGCGGCATTGCGCTCATAATCGATCTGAAGGTTGTAGTTGTTGGTATTCTCCCACGAAGCCTTGAGCCACGTTACGGGATTGTCCTCGAGGTCTACGACCGCAAACGAAACATTCTCCATATCCGAAACCGTAACACCGTCGTAGCTGACAGTCGTCGGGCCGTAATAGCCGAGACCCTTGGCGGCACCGACGTTGATCGCCTGATCCTTGTCCCAGGTAAGCGTATGCGTTATCTCGCCGCTGTTCTCTGTACGGTCGGTAGCCTTGGAGAGGTTGAGCGCAACGTTGTGAATCGTGTTGTCGGCAAAAGTCTTGGTCTTCTCCGATGCAAACGTATAGGTAGCCTTGTCCGTCACGACGACATATGTGCAACTCTCCGCCTCGACGGGAGCCACGCAAAGATATACGCCCTTGGCGGCGCTGTTGTCGGCAATGTCGGTCAGCAGATAGTCCGTCTGGAGCGTCACACGCGAGACGTTTCCGCCTTCTGTCGGGGTTTCGACCGTGACGGGCGTATCCCAACCGCCCGACAAGAGGCATGTTCCGTTCAGAATATTACCCTCAGGCAGGCGCAGCTCTACCGATTTCACAGCCTCCGACTGATAGGCAACCTCGTCGGAATAGATGAGGAAACGCACGAGCGAGCCGACAAGCACCATCGGGTTGTTCACCTCGGAGTATCCTTCGGGCACGGTCACTATATCGGCCGAAGCCATGGGAACATCGGCCATCGAGAACTCTCCGGCCGCAGCCTGCAACTGCGCAGCCTCGATATCGTAAGAGATCGTGAATGATCCTTCATCGGGCAGATAGGCCAAAGCACCTTCACGGTAAGGATAATAGGCAAAGATCCTGTCGGCCGAAGCTCCGACGGCAATACCGAACTGGGCGGTTCCGTCGTCCTCGTTTATAGTGAGGGCTCTCGAGCGCGAAACATCTCCGATATTCGAAACGAAACCGAGTTTGTCAGCATCGCTCTGCTCCCAGGCGATACCATCGCCGTCGACCCACGAAGCCCGGGACTCGTCAATGGAGCCGAAAGAAGACAATGTAATATTGCGCATGTCGCCCGTCGATACGGATTCTCCGACTTCGGGCTGCGAACATGCAACCGCAAACATGGCCACGGAGGCCAATACCAATGTTTTATTAATAAGATTCATAGGATTGCTCTTTTTAAGGGGTTATTCGAACTCGTTGTCATAATCGGAATCGACATTGAAGTCGCCGCTGCCGTTGCCGGCATCATTCCATTGTCCGGGAGAAGAGAGAGCAAACCCGAATTCCATAAAGAGTGGCTCGACATTGAAGTCGGGAGCCATGTACAGTTTCTTGATGTTCATGGTCAGTTAGATTATATTTTTAAGTCAGTTGGTTTGGTCGATCCGATGCAAGGTAACCGTAATTGACTCCGGGAACCTTCGGCAAATGATCAAAAATCGGGCCGAGCACACGCTTATTCGCCACGAAATTAACCATTTCCGTTCTTAAAATTAGGGGTTTGCGCACAAACAGCAAACCCGAACAAGGCATAAAGTGGACACCAAACAGATTTTTGCAAAATCAATATACTGATATAAAAACAGTTATATCATATAACGCAAGATCAAAAAGTGGACTCTACAAATACACTTTTTTAAATATTTTTCAAAATAACAAGCCTGTTTGGCAAAAAATCACTTATAACATATCCACTTTTACAATTCATTCGACACCGCCGGTTTCATCTGCGAATCAAACAGTTACAAAAACGCCCCCAAAAACGCCGTCCACATTGTAAATTGTCCGTGTTGTCAACAAATTTCGATTTTACAAATTTTGCAATAGCCAAAACGAGAGGGTGCGCACAAGGTCGTGCGACCATATCGTAACAGGATTTTAACAGGACACTAACATAGAAAACCTTTATGAAAAAACTTCTGCTATTGATTTGCGGAGTACTGGGTACATGCCTCGCAGTATCGGCCCAGGAAGTCACAATCAAAGGAACCGTCACGGTTGCAGGCACCAAAGAGCCGCTGCCGTACGTAACTGTATCGGAAAAGGAGAATGACACCAACGGCGTCACATCTGACGGCGAAGGCAACTACTCGATCAACGTTCCGGTAAACTCGACACTCGTATTTTCATTCGTGGGTTACGTAACCAAAGAGATGAAGGTAACCTCCTCGAGCAGCCGCATCGACGTACAACTCGCCGAAGATGCGCAGATGCTCGACGCCGTGGTAGCCGTCGGTTACGGTACGATGAGGCGCAGCGACGTTACGGGCGCCGTATCGTCCGTAAGTTCCGAGATGCTGCAGAAAGCGCCGGTTGCAACCATTGACCAGGCATTGCAGGGCCGCGTGGCCGGTGTTACCATCAACTCGAGTTCGGGACAGCCCGGACAGGCGGCCGAAGTACGCGTGCGCGGTATCGGAACCATAGGTGACAGTTCGCCTATCTATGTGGTCGACGGAGTCATCACCGACAACATATCGTTCGTCAACGCCAACGACATCGAGAGCATGGAGGTCCTCAAGGACGCCTCCTCGACAGCCATCTACGGTTCGCGAGGTGCCAACGGCGTAATCATCATCACCACCAAGAGCGGTGGCAAGGAGAAGGTCAACGTTTCGTTCGACGCATATGTCGGCATACAGAACCGCTGGCGCACGCTCGACCTGATGGGTCCCGAGGAGCTTGCACGCACGCAGGTCTATATAGGCAACACCCAGTCCGAGATAAACATATTCGAGCAGCAGGGATTCAATACGTGGCTCAAGACATACAAGCTTGGAAATGCATCGTTCTATCCCAGCAACCTCGACTACTCCACCATCAACACCGACTGGCAGGACGAGGTTTTCGTCAAGAACGCCATCATACAGAATTACCACGTATCGGTGGACGGAGGAACCGAGAAGGCACAGTATTCGGTCAGCGCAGGTTACTTCGGACAGGAGGGTACGATCATGGCATCGTTCTACAACCGCGTTACGCTGCGTGCCGTCGGCTCGTACCAGATAACAAAATGGCTTAAGATCGGCACCAACATCAACTACATCGCGTCGAAACAGCGCGGCACGACCAACAATTCGGAGTATTCCGGAGTTCTGTCGTCGGCAATACGCATGGCGCCGTGGGATCCGGTATACTATCCCGAAGGCTCGGTCAACAGCAACGGTGAAGACCTTGGCGGACGCCCGGCAGCATCGTCGAACTACCGCAACCTCTACAACCCGATAGGCATGGCCATCTATTCGCACCCGCGCAACCGCGAGAACCGCTGGATAGGCAACATCTATCTCGAACTGGAGCCCATCGAAGGCCTCACGTTCCGTTCGCAGGTCAGCGCCAATCTTCTGACCACAACCAACCGCAATTTCTACGACGAATACTATATCTCCGACTACGACAAGCGCGACAAGAACTTCCTTTCGAGCGAAATGGGGCGCTACAACGACGTATTCTACGAGAACACCCTGACGTATGCACGCCGCATAGGCAAGCACAACTTCTCGGTGATGGTTGGCCAGACGACCGAAGAGTATGACTACTATACGATCGGAGGATCCGGCTCGTCGATCATCAACCCGTCATCGAACAACTGGTACCTGTCGCAGACCACGACCGACAAGAACTATGCAAGCGACGGCGTAGGACGCACACGCCGCCTCTCGTTCCTCGGACGTCTGTTCTACAGCTACGACGACCGCTACCTGCTTACGGTCAACTTCCGCGCCGACGGTTCGTCGAAGTTCCCCGAGAACACGTGGGGCTACTTCCCCTCGGCCGCATTGGCATGGCGTATTTCCGAGGAGAGCTTCCTGCGTGACAATGCCGTTCTGGACAACCTCAAGCTCCGTCTGGGCTGGGGTCAGATCGGTAACGACAAGATCGACGAGAGCAGCTTCTCGCAGGTGATGGATACGAACAACCCCTACAACGTCGGTTACGTATTCGGTTCCAGCGAGACTCCGGCCATCGGAGCCACGGTCCTCACATACGTCAACAACGGCGGCAAATGGGAGTTCACCGAACAGTGGAACCTCGGCGTGGACTTCGGACTGTGGGGCAACAAGCTCTACGGTACGGCCGACGCATACATTCGCGACACCAAGGACATGCTGCTCAGCGTTACGACACCGGCACACGTCGGCAACCGCTACTACCCCAAGGCCAATGTGGGAACCGTCCGCAACCAGGGTATCGAGCTGATGCTCGGACACGCCAACACCGTAGGTGAATTCTCCTACGACATCAGCGGTAACGTATCATTCGTCAAGAACCGCCTTACGCACCTCAACGGAGGTTCGCGCTACCTCGACACCTATACCAACCAGCTCTACGACGAGGGTTATGCACTCTTCTCGTTCTGGGGCTACAAATACGAGGGCGTATACCGGAGCGACGAGGAGGTTGAGGCTCACCAGTGGGGCGTCGTCGAGAAGGGCGAGACACTCACCGAGCACGCCGGCGATGCACGATATGCCGACCTCAACGGCGACGGTATCATCGACGACAACGACAAGACCGATCTGGGCAACCCGTTCCCGTGGCTGACTTACGGACTCAACCTCTCGTTCAACTACAAGGGATTCGACCTGTCGATGTTCTTCCAGGGAGTCTACGGCAACAAGATATACAACGCCCTGCGCAACGTGACCGAGGGAGACGGAACGACCGCAACCCTTTCGACAACCATGCGCGACGTCTGGACCAAGAACAATCCCGACGGCACGATTCCCAACCCGTCGGCCTCGGGTTCGACCCGCAACAAGAACTTCTCGAGCCGTCTGGTCGAGGACGGAGCATATTTCCGCATGAAGAACATTCAGTTCGGTTATACGCTTCCCAAACACATCACCGAAAAGGCGCACATGAGCCGTGTACGCTTCTACATCTCGGCAAGCAACCTCTTCACCATCACCGGATATACGGGTTACGACCCCGAAGTCGGTACAGGTGTCGACTGGGGCAACTACCCGCAGGCACGCACCATACTTTTCGGCACAAACATCAACTTCTAACAAACGAACACGAAGATGAAAAGGACAATATATACAGCAATATTGCTTGCGGCCTCCATGGGTATGGCGTCGTGTCAGGACTGGCTCACGGAACAGGCCCCCGCAAAAACCGACATCAAGGATTTCTTCACGAGCACCGAAGCGGCCGAACAGACGGTTAACGCCGCATACGTTCCCCTGCAGTGGGAGTACAGCAACGACTTCTTCCCTGAATGGTTCATCGGCGACATATGCTCGGACGATGCGATAAAGGGAGGAGAGAACCTCACCGACGAGGCCACGCTCTACGACATGTGCAACTTCAAGACGACGTCGAACAACCAGACTCTGCTGGACTACTACCGGTCACAGTGGCAGGGCATAGCCCGTGCGAACCTCGCCATCGAACAGGTCGGAGCCATGGAGACAGGCACGGACGAGAATTTCACCGAGTCGATGAAGAACCGTCTGATCGGCGAGGCCAAATTCCTGAGGGCATACTACTATTTCCGTCTTGTGCGCGTATTCGGCGGCGTTCCCCGCATTGAGAAGCCCATATATTCGTCGAATGACTGGAAACAGCCCCGTGCCACGGCCGAGAGCATCTACGAACTGATACTTTCCGACCTGGCAGATGCCGAAGCCGACCTGTGGATCAAGGAGGACTATGACGACGAAGACCTCGGCCGCGCAACTAAAGGAGCCGCAATGGCCATGCTCATGAAGGTGAACCTCTACCTCGGGGAGTACGACACGGCCCGCCAGTGGGGAGAGAAACTCATCTACGACAACGAAGGCGGATACTATGACCTTTGTCCGAACTACATGGACAACTTCTACGTCGAGGGAGACAATGGTATCGAATCGGTATTCGAGATACAGTATTACAAGGAGGGAACGTCCGACTGGGGCGGTGACCTGCCCAACGGCGGTCATGGAGCCTCTCGCGGGACATTCACCCCGACAATGACACGTCCGCGTTCATCGCACATCTGCGGCGCCGGCAACACCGGCTACGGCTTCAACAAGCCTTCGATAGACCTCTACAACGAATTCGAGGAAGGCGACCCGCGCCGTGAGTACACGATCGTGACGCAGGACAAGGTCGACACTCCCGAACAGGAGATACACTACGGCAACCGTTTCATCAGCCGCAAATATCTGTGCGAGAACAAGGCCGGCGGCTTCGAGACTATCGACAACGCTATGCGCTGTCCGCTGAACCGCAAGGAGATCCGCTATGCAGACGTTCTGCTGATGTATGCCGAAGCCTGCATCGAGAGCAACACCGACCTCGGCCGCGCCAAGGAGGCGATCAACCGCGTACGTGCCCGCGTGGGCCTCGGCGAGGTTGAGGCCACGAGGGAGAATCTCCGCCATGAACGTCGTGTAGAGCTCGGAATGGAGGGCCACCGCTGGTTCGACCTCTGCCGCTGGGGCATTGTCGGCGATACCATGCGCGCCTACAAGAAAAAATACAGCGGCGAGATAGAATACAGCGGCCTGGTCGATGAGGACGGCATAGGCTACGCCACGAAGACCAACGAAGGCAACGACATGTTCGATTTCGTCGACGGCAAGCACGAACTTTTCCCGATTCCGTGGGAGGAGACAAGTCTCGGCGGTCTGGAGCAGAACCCGGGATACTGATGAACCGAAAGGAAAACAACAAATACAAAAAAACATCTCCAATCTAACAAAACATCTATGAAAAAGTTAAGTATGTTGTTATTCGCCTTTGCAGCATTGGCGATAACTTCCTGCAGCGACAAAAACGACGACAACAGCCAGAACAGCGGTGCTACGGCTCTTGCGACTCCCGTATTGAGCATCGACGAGGCGTCGGTCAGCGACACCGGCTTTACGGTAACGTGGGAGGCCATTGAGAACGCGGGTTCATACACCTATGTTGTCGACAACGGCAGCGAGGAGAACACGTCCAACACCCAGGTCGTTCTCACGGGCCTTTCGAGCGGCTCGCACACCGTAAAGGTTAAGGCCGTACCGAGCGACATCCAGAACTACAAGGATTCGGCATGGGCAACCATCAACCAGACTCTCGGCGGTGGCGGTTCCACCTCCGGCGAGACACCCGAATCGCTCCAGGGTGACAACTACTACGTAATCCTGCTTGACGACACGTCGTTGAACGACATCGCCGGCAAGGTCGTAGCCGATCTCCGCGGCCCGATCTACTGGTGGAACCAGGGAGCCTTCACCGAAGGCACGTCGACCGGTCCCAACTGGCGCGGCGAACTCGTAAGCTGGCAGAGCGTGGGCATCGTTGCCGGTTCGGGTTGGTTCGGTCTCGGTTTCCACTCGAACTCCCTGTCAAACGATCCCGATGTTGCAAACAAGCTCTATGAGCTGATCAACCTCAACAGCAACTACGAGAACTACTATCTCCACATGTGCTTCAAGGCCCAGAACAACGGCATGTACAATGTCAAGCTGTATGACGCCCAGCTCGAGCCCGGAGTTGACGTCGGTGACGCCACGTCGACCTACGGCTTTGCCCGTGACGGCGAATGGTACGAGGTCGAGATTCCGCTGAGCGAGTACTTCAACCAGGGTCTCAACTACACGAAGGAGAAGATCGACAACAACCTGGCTGCCAACGGCGGCACCGGTGAGTACACCGTATTCGCCGTGACGCAGTCCGGCAACGGCACGTATCCCACGAGCCTTGACGTCGACGCCGTTTTCATCTACGAGAAGACGAAATAAGCTCTCTTAAACCAATTCAGGCATGGCGGGCCTGACCGTCCGCCATGCCACAAAAAATTCCGGGCAACAATGAATCTACTGAAAAAACTTTTCGCGGCAACAGGCATGTTGCTTCTCTCGTTCAGTCTCGTCCTCTCGTCATGCGACGAACAGTCGTCAGACGATGAACGCATAATCCCCGCGCTCGACGCCCCGAGCCTCGACATCGACACGACATCTGTCACCGAAGACTCATTCACCCTTACATGGGCGGCGATCGACAATGCAGACTACTACGAATGCCGCATAAACGGCGGTGCGAGCACTTCCACGGAGAACTGCTCCTACACGTTCACGGGGCTCCAGGGGAAGACCACATACAAGGCCGAAATCCGTGCCTGCAGTACTATTGCGGACAAATATGCCTCCTCGTCATGGAGTTCGGCGACAGTGACTACCATGCCGTCGACAGGCACAGACCCCGAACCCGATCCTGGCACAGACCCCGACGAAACACCCGAAGGATATACGCTCGTATGGTCTGACGAATTCAATGGCACGACGCTCGACACCGACAGCTGGAATATCGAGGTCAACGGAGACGGGGGCGGGAACAACGAACTGCAATACTACCGGGCCGAAAACGTCTCGATATCCGACGAACCGACAACAGGACGCCGCTGCCTGACCCTCACGGCACGCAAGGAGTCGTACGGAGGCAAGCAGGCCACCTCGGGACGCGTAAACTCGCTCGGCAAACGATATTTCAAATACGGACGTTTCGACGCATACATCAAGATGCCGCAAACGACAAACGGACTGTGGCCCGCATACTGGATGATGGGCAATGACCACTCCGAGGTGGGCTGGCCACGATGCTGTGAGATCGACATCGTCGAGATGGGCCACGCCAACGGCATATCGGCCGGCACACAGGACCGTTACCTCAACGGTGCATGCCACTGGGGATACTACAAGGACGGCGCCTACCCCAACTACGCAAAACACACGACTGCTCCCTACTCCCTGCAGGACGGGTTCCACCTCTTCACGCTCATCTGGGACGAAACGTCGATAAAGACCTATTACGATCTCGACAAGAACCCGAACGCCGAGCCCTACTTCGAAATGGGGATAACCGACACGAGCGACGACTGGGCCACCGGCAACTATTTCCACAAGGAGTGCTTCATACTGTTCAACCTCGCAGTCGGCGGCAACTTCCCCGCCATATGGAACATCAGCAGCGTAACGGCGCTAAACAACGGCGACGCAAGCATGTACATAGACTACGTTAGAGTATATCAGAAAAAATAGACCGCAAAATGAAATCGACCTTAACTGCACTGATAACCATTCTGGCTTTGGCGGCAACTACCGGCTGCACCAAAGACGACAGCGACAATCTCGGGGACGGACTGGGTTCCCACAGCGAAGATTTCAACGTAAACTATACGATCAAGCAGTCACGCAGCAGCAAGCGCGGAATATGCGGAGACCTTGCACTGCCTCAGTTCGACATACCGACCATTGCGGAGGGTGTGGGCTGGTATTACAACTGGTCTTCCAACTGCCCGTCGGCAACCATGCTCGCCCTGCTTCCGAAGTATGACATGACCTTCCTGCCGATGGCCTGGAACAACAACTACAACGCCGCAGCCATACGTTCCTACAAGGAGGCACAGCCCGAGGCGCAGTTCCTGCTGGCATACAACGAGCCCAACCTCACCGACCAGGCAAACATGACTCCGGCACAGGCCGCCGAGAAATGGGGCGACCTGGTGGCGCTGGCCGAAGAGACCGGGCTGAAGCTCATCTCCCCGGCGCTGAACTACGGCACATTGGAGAACTATCACGACCCCGTCCAGTGGTTCGACGAGTTCCTTGCGTGCGAAGGCGTATCGCTCGACGACATGTACGGCATCGCGCTGCACTGCTACATGCCCAACGTCGCCGCACTGCGCAGTTACATACATCTCTTCGAAAAGTACAACAAGCCGATATTCCTCACCGAGTTCTGCCATGCCAACAGCTCCATCACGAACAATACGACCAGTCAGCTCAACTACATGTGCGAGACGGTGAACTACCTCGAAGCCGAGCCCATGGTCGAGGGATACTCATGGTTCATGGACCGCGCGTCGGGTGACTGGGGAGCGATAGCCGTATTCAACAACAACGCATCGTCGCCCGCACTTACGGATCTCGGCAAGGCATACATATACGCATCGTCACTCGACACCGACGTCTACTACGGCGTACGCGAGGCCATTCCTGCGGAACACTACTGCAACAACAGCCTCTCGGAGTCGGCCGCCAACGGCGAGACTTCACTGGCAGCAGCTCCGCACGTAGGGCCCTCGACCGATTCGACGGGCGTACTCGAACTCCGCGACTTCTACACCGTGGGTTCGTGGGTCGAATACAACGTACAACTCGACGAGAGCCGCACCTATGCCCTTGCCCTGCGCTACAATTCGCCGCTGCGCGACAGCACCTTCGAGATTTCGATCGACGGCGAGGTCGTGGGCGAAGTAACGCTCCCGGTAGGCGAAGGCTGGAAAACGCACTGGCTCGAAGGCCTCGACCTTACGGCCGGCAAACACACGATGCGCATCACGCTGACGACGCTCGGAAGGGCCAACTTCAACTGGTTCTATTTCGACTGACGGCAGCCACTCGGCCATGCACGGCGGGAGCGTTCTCGAAGGTGAACACTCCCGCCGTGTTGCATTTTCTCGAAATATGCGTATCTTTGCACAAATATAATATGGATACCGAAGCGATATGGCAGACAATTCAATACTCAACCGACTCGACGGACTGAAGATCAAATACGAGGAACTCGGACAGAAGCTGACCGACCCCGAAGTCATCGCCGATGTCAAGACATTCGTACAGTACAACAAGGAGTACAAGGAGCTCGAACCGATTATCGAGACATCGGAACGTTATCGCACGGCCCTTGCCAACCTTGCCGAGGCCAAGGACGTACTGGTCAACGACAAGGACGAGGAGATGCGTGAAATGGCCCGCATGGAGATCGGCGAACTCGAACCGGCGATAGCCAAGATGGAAGAGGATATAAAGTTGCTGCTCATACCGAAGGACCCGCAGGACGCCAAGAATGCCATCATGGAGATCCGCGGCGGTACGGGCGGAGACGAGGCCGCCATCTTTGCCGGCGACCTTCTGCGCATGTACACCAAGTACATCGAGTCGAAGGGCTGGCGCTACGAGATCACCTCTTTCTCGGAGGGAGCCGCCGGAGGTTACAAGGAGGTGGTGATGAAGGTTACGGGCCAGAACGTCTACGGAACGCTCAAATACGAGTCGGGCGTACACCGCGTGCAGCGCGTGCCGCAGACCGAGACGCAGGGCCGCGTACACACGTCGGCGGCATCGGTTGCCGTACTGCCCGAAGCCGAGGAGTTCGACGTCGAGATCTCGATGAACGACATACGCAAGGATATTTTCTGTGCGTCGGGACCTGGCGGACAGTCGGTCAACACGACATATTCGGCCATTCGACTGACCCACATACCCACAGGCATAGTCGTACAGTGCCAGGACCAGAAATCGCAGCTCAAGAACTTCGACAAGGCATTCGAGGAGTTGCGTACGCGAGTATTCAACCTCGAATACTCGAAATATCTCGACGAGATAGCTTCCAAGCGCAAGACCATGGTATCGACAGGTGACCGTTCGGCCAAGATCCGCACCTACAACTACCCGCAGGGGCGTATCACCGACCACCGCATAAACTATACGATCTACAACCTGTCGGCCTTCATGGACGGGGACATTCAGGACTGCATCGACCACCTCATCGTGGCTGAAAACGCCGAGCGTCTCAAGGAGAGCGAACTGTAATCCCGCGCATCGGGCAATAGAGGCCCGGCAGGACACAATTCCGGAGCGGGTCGATACGTTATCCGTAAAAACGGAGATGATGCTACTGCGAACCATAACATACGCTACAGCCATATTCCTGGGCATTCCGGCATTGGCTCAATCACCCCTCTACATCGTGAACGGGCGTGAGATGGACGACATACGGGCCATTCCGCCTTCGGACATCGAGAAGATCGAGACTGTGGAGATAAACGAGGAGAGCATAGCCAAATACGGCACGGAGGCCAACCACGGCGTTATAATCGTCACGCTAAAGTATGACGAGCCCGCCCGTTTCCAGGACGACAGCATCTCGTACAACGACTACATAGCCGATCGCGTCAAATGGGGCGACAACGAGCCCGTAGCCCGCGTTGCCATACGCTATACCATCGGCACCGACGGGAAGGTGACCCTCGGCGACGTACTCGAATCGACCGACAACCGGCTGCGCCGCAAGGTAGTCGCAGCCGTCGAGGAGGCTCCGGCCTGGATCCCTGCAAAGAAAGAGGGCAAGCCCGTTGAAAGCGAGCGCGTGCTGCAGATACAGCTGCCGCGTGGCAGGCGAATGCCGCGCGAACCATATGTCGTAATAAGATAGACCGGCCTGCTTGATGCCTGAACGGCAAGGCCAACCGCACCTTTATCCGAACATTGGAGACATCGAACCACATATCGCTCGTCGAACTGCAATCGTCGATACGCAAGGTCATATCGGAGCGTTTCGCCGCTCCGATATGGGTCAGCGCCGAGGTCGCCGACATCAAAGTCAACGGCTCCGGGCACTGTTATCTCGAACTTGTGGACAAGGGCGATACGGACGGCGGCAACGGAGTTCCGAAGGCACAGGCGCGTGCCGTCATATGGCGCTCGAACGTCGGGCGCGTAATCGGCCGTTTCGAGGCCGAAAGCGGCCAGCGTATCGAAGCGGGGATCAAGGTTCTGCTATGCGTTGTGGTCAACTACCATGAACTGTACGGTCTTTCGCTGCAGATCATCGACATCGACCCGACATACACGCTCGGCGAAATGGAACGCCGCAAGCAGGAGGCCATTGCCCGCCTCAAGGGCGAAGGCGTCTGGGACATGAACCGCGAGGTCGGATTGCCGGCACTCGTACAGCGCGTGGCCGTCATATCGAGCAGCAACGCCGCCGGTTACCGGGACTTCCGCAACGAACTCGCCAAAAGCGACTACGCATTCTCGCTTACACTCTTCGATTCGGTGATGCAGGGTGCGGCCAGCGAAGAGTCGGTCATCGCATCGCTCGAACAGATAGCCTGCCGGCAGGAGGATTTCGACGCCGTGGTGATAATACGCGGCGGAGGATCGGTGAGCGACCTCAACTGTTTCAATTCATACCGTCTGGCCAACCATGTGGCGCAGTTCCCGCTGCCGGTAATCACGGGTATAGGCCACGACAAGGATACGAGCGTCACGGACATGGTGGCCTGCCTTGCACTCAAGACCCCGACGGCCGTGGCCGTATGGCTCAACGACCGTATGCTTCAGTTGGACGGCGCCCTCGACTACGCGGCGCTGCAACTGCACGAATTGCTTACGGCCACGATGCGCAGGCATGAGATCGAACTCGAAAGAGCATCGAACCGTCTGGCAGCATTGTCGCAATCCATCATCGCCGAACAGGGCATACGCCTGCGGACCCTCGCCTCGACGCTCAGGGATTCTGCCGTGAGGGCACTGGAGAGCGAGCGCAGGAGGATCGATGCTCTCGGCGAACTCACCGAAAGCCGTTCGCCGGTACACATCATGCGGCTCGGGTTTGCAATCGCGCGAATCGGAAGCCGGACCGTAACCTCCACGACACAGGCCCATGCCGGCGAAACCATGAGCGTCGAGGTGGCCGACGGAACCATAACAACGATAGTAAAGAATTGACAATATGGCAGAAAAGAAGATCTCGTACGCCGAAGCAACGGCAGAAATCGAAAAGATCATGGCGGAACTGCGCAGTGACAACATCGACGTCGACACATTGGCACAGAAGGTAAAACGCGCGTCCGAACTCATCGAACTGTGCAAAGCCAAGCTGCACAAGGCTGAAAACGACGTCAAAAAACTCATCGGCGAAGAATGAGACGGCTGATACGCTGGATACTGAACAGCATACCGCGACCCATACTGCAGCGCATGGCTTCGTGGGCCGTACCGGTCATGGGACTGATATATGTCGGTCGCGGGCGCGAATGCCCCGTATGCGGGTGCCGCCGCCGGAAATTCCTGCCATACGGCTATGTAACGGTGCGTGACAACGCGCTGTGCCCGCGCTGCCTGTCACTCGAAAGGCACAGGCTGCTGTGGCTCTGGCTCGAACGCGAGACCGGCATTGCCAAAGGCGACCGCAAACTCCTGCACATCGCCCCCGAAGTTTCGCTCATGCGCAAGTTCAGGGAGATATATGCCGCCCACCCGGAGAACTATGTCACGGCCGATCTGGAGAGCCCACTCGCCGACATGCATTTCGACGTACAGCAGATTCCTATGGAGGACGAGTCCGTCGACATCATAATCTGCAACCACATAATGGAGCATGTCGCCGACGACAGGCGCGCCATGCGCGAATTGCAGCGCATAATGCGCCGCGGAGGCTGGGGCATAATCCTATCGCCCGTCGACGAGTCCCGCGCCGCAACTTTCGAGGACGACAGCATAACCGACCCGGCGGAACGCACCCGCATATTCGGACAGTACGACCACCGCCGCATCTATGGGCACGACTATGCCGACCGCCTGCGCGGAGCCGGGTTCGAAGTCGAGGCCGTCGACTACGCGTCGGCATTCACACCGGAGCAGCGAAAACAGTACGCCCTGTGCGACGACAGGATATACGTGGTCCGCAAGCCCTGACGCCGGAAATCAATAGAGAAAGAAGACTATCGCCACATAGTGCGCGACGGCTGCAAGGTTTATCAGCAGGTGCCACACCAGATGGTGGTACTTGAATCCCTTGCGGGCATAGAACCATGCGCCGAGCGTGTAGAACAGGCCGCCCACCCCGATCAGGACGATCATCGGGACAGAAGCCTTGCGCAGGAAGAGCGGGAAGAAGAAGACGATGGTCCACCCCATTATCAGATATATCGAGAGACTCAGCGCCGGTATAGACCTGCGCGACAACGACTTGTAAAGTATCCCGAAAAGCACCATGGCCCACTGCACCGCCACGATGACCCACCCCTGCCAGCCGCCTATGACCGACACGGCTACGGGCGTATATGTACCGGCAATGGCCACGAATATGAATATGTGGTCGAGGATATGGAAGACGGCCTTGTGTTTCGAATTCGGGGCCATGCTGTGGTAAAGGGTCGACCCGAGGAACATGAAGAGCAGCGAGATGACAAACACGCTCGCGCAGACGGCACCCTCAACCCCCTGGCTCAAATATCCCCGCACGGCTGCAAACGGCAGTCCGCACAATGCCGCTATGGTCATCACCCCGTGAGAAACGGAATTTCCGACTTCTTCCCCGAAGCTTTGAACATACGCTTTACGCTCCGATCTACGTTTCATATGCAAGAGTTTTGGTTCTGCCGCAAAGATAGCGTTTTATTTCTCTGGACGTAACGATACGGCCGAAACATTGCGGAATGCGACATTTACAGGACCGGCTGCGGCATCGGTTGCACGGTAGTTGAAGCAATCTGCACGTTA
>DXGW01000037.1 GCA_019113665.1 Candidatus Alistipes excrementipullorum | reverse complement strand
GCATGTGATAGATCTTCAGCGCCAGGATCGACAGGCGGTCGATCGCCCATGCGGGCGTCTCCGTATTGATACGGGCATCGGGTGCAGTCTTTACATCCTTGTACTTGTCGAGCAGATAGGAATCTATGTACTCCACCATGTCGGTGCGCACCTGATTCGAAGCGTCGATGCGGCGTTTGATCTTCAGGGCCTCGACCGGGTCTATAGCCGGATCGCGTATGATATCTTCGAGATGCCACTGCACGGCATCTATCCAGTTCTTCTTGTACAACAAATAATCGAGAGAACCCTCGGCATACGGATTCTCCTCGGCATGATCCACGTCATCGAAACGATGGTAATCCTCGACCGAGCGGTCAAAGATACGCATGGCGTTTTCTGTAAACATACTGTCAGGACTCTTATTAGGGTTATGTATTTTATGTTGTTTTTTCGGGCAAAAAGCGTATCTTTGCCCTTGATGTTAATACAAAGATAATGAATCTTTCGAAAAAAACAATACTTTCCATTGTTTTGTTGGCGGTTCTGCCATGTACGCTCCTCGCCCAGGAACAGACCCAAACAACGCGCGAAGAGTACATCGACATGTACAAGGGCATAGCCATCGCCCACATGGAGCGATACGGAATACCGGCAAGCATCACACTTGCCCAGGGCATACTCGAATCATCATGCGGCAACAGCTACCTGTCGCGCGTGTCGAACAACCACTTCGGCATCAAGTGCAAGCGCGACTGGAAGGGCGAGACCGTATTCCATGACGACGACGCCAAGGGCGAATGTTTCCGCAAGTACGACACCGTGGAGGAGTCGTACCTCGACCACGCAGAGTTCCTCGACAAGCAGCCGCGCTACGACTCGCTGTTCGTCTACTCGTCGACCGACTACAAGAGTTGGGCGCGCGGACTCAAGGCTGCGGGCTACGCCACGGCCCCGGACTATGCCGACCGCCTGATCCGCATAATCGAGGAGAACAAGCTCTACCTGCTCGACCGCGAGGACGGCAACAAACTCTACGCCGAAGCCCACGGCGCAACCTCCGAGGAGATCGAGACGGCCGTCGCCGCCGACGGCATAGACCCCGATTCGTACCGCGTAACCATAAACGCACACCGCGGATACAATGTTTACCGCACGAACAACGTTTGCTACATAATAGCGAAGGAGGGCGACCGGTACGAACACCTGGCATCGCTGTTCATGGTGTCGCCGAAGAACCTGCGGCGCTTCAACGACGTGGCAAAAGATGCGCAGCCCAAAAAGGGCGACATCGTATTCATCGAGCGCAAGCGCAAACGCTGGGAAGGCAACTCGCTGCTCCATACGGTCCGGCAGAACGAGACACTCTACTCGCTTTCACAGTCCTACGGCATACGGCTCAAGTCGCTCGCCAAGCTCAACGGCGTACGCACCGACTGCAAGCTCAACAACGGACAAAGCATAAAGATACGCTAACGACAAAAACTCAACCGATATGACCACACAATCGCTCCGTGAGAGGATATTGACGACGATAGTCGAAAAATCGACCATCAAGCAGAAAGTCTTCGACAACACATTCGCCACGTTCAACGAGTTGAAGGATACGCTTTTCGAGATGGCATCGGAGATGGACGACGCCCTTGAAGGCAAGCTCGACAAACGTGTGAAGCTCGAATACCGCGACCGCGGCAAGTTCGAGGCACAGTTGCAGATAGCCAGCGACATACTGATTTTCCAGATGCACACCGACGTCTTCGAGTTCGACTCGAACCACATCATCTGGCAGAACCCCTACGTACAGGCCGACAAGGCCAATTCGTACTGCGGCGTCATCAACATCTACAACTTCCTGTCGGACTCGTTCAAGTTCAACCGCAACGCCGACGACGGATACCTCATAGGCCGCATATTCATCAACCGCGAACGCAAGTTCTTCGTCGAAGGCAAACGTCAGACCCTCGTGCGCCCGATGGGCTTCGGCAAGAGCGACATAGACCGCGGCGCCCTTGTGGCAATAGTCGAGACGGCCATATACTACGCCATCAACTTCGACCTGCTGATGCCTCCATACGAGAACAACAAACGCGTCACGCTCGACCAGTTCAACACCAAGATGGACAACTCGAAGTTCGTAACGGGCAAACGCATGGGCTACGACTTCAACGTGGACGACATCTGATACGCGGATTACCGCCAGACGTGAAACAAAAAGAGACAACATGTTCGGACATATGAAAAACATCATTGCGGCCGCAGCACTCATCTGCACGGCCGCAACCGTTTCGGCACAGGGTGAATACTCACAGATCGCAGCCCTGCGCAACGCCAACCGAGGCATTTCAGGCCTGCGTTCCACGGCCGACGGCCTGCATTATACATTCCGCAACGGACAGGGCATCGCCATGCGCGGATACGACGGCCGCCCCGATGAGCAGCTTCTTCTGAAGGTACCGTTCGGCTATGTCGACTACGCCTTCTCGCCGGACGAGCGTTACATACTTACGGCCGCAGCCGAGGGGTCGCGCCCGATATACCGCCATTCATATACGGCAAACTACTATATCGCCGAGGTCGGCGGCACTCCGCGCCGCATACTCGAAGATGCCCGCGACGTGTCTTTCTCGCCCGACGGCCGGACGCTGGCATTCGCCCGCGGCAACAATCTCCACCTCTACGACATCACCACGGGCAGCGTCAAGTCCGTGACAGACGACGGAGAGTGGAACAGCATCATCAACGGGACGACGGACTGGGTGTACGAGGAGGAGTTCGGATTCACGCGGGCATACGCCTTCTCGCCCGACAGCAGGCAGATAGCCTACCTGCGTTTCGACGAGAGCCGCGTGCCGTTGTTCGAGATGATGCGGTACGACGGCAACCTCTACGACAAGGCCTACTCGTTCAAATACCCCAAGGCCGGCGACACCAATTCGACCGTCGAGCTGTGGGTTTACAACCTGGCCGACGGCAGCAGGCGCAAGGTCGACGTCGGACCCGAAACCGACCAGTACATCTCGTCGCTGGGCTGGACGCCCGACGGCGGACTCTACTTCTTCCGCGTCAGCCGCAAGCAGGACCGCTTCGAGATTGTCGTAGACCGCGACGGCGTCCAAAAGGTCATATACGACGAAAAAGCGCCGCAATATGTCGAGCGCAAGAGCGCCGACGACGTGATGTTCATCGACGACGACCGTTTCATCGTACGCGAGGAGACCTCGACGGGATACATGCATCTCTACCTCCACAGCATGCGCCGCGGGCGCCTCAATGCCATCACCGCCGGGCAGTGGGAGGTTACGCAGCTTGCAGGCAGCGACGGCAAAAGAGTGTGGTACATCTCTGCCGAGCCTTCGCCTCTGCGCCGCACTCTCTACTCCATACGTCTCGACGGCAGGGACAAACGCAGGCTCACACCGGAAGAGGGGTACTGCACCGTCAATCCGAGCAAAGGCATGCGCTACTACATATCGACATTTTCGTCGGCGACGACTCCCGGCATAGTCACGGTGCACACCTCCGACGGCAAGACCGTCGACACGCTCAGGGACAACCGCCCGGCCGTCGCGGCATTCGGCAAACGCCCGCAGAAGGAGTTCTTCACCTTCACGACCGAACGCGGCGACACGCTCAATGCCTACATTGTGCGGCCGCTTGACTTCGACCCGGCGGAACGCTACCCCGTACTGCTCACCCAATACTCCGGTCCCGGTTCGCAGGAGGTTCTCGACCGTTGGAACGCGGACTGGGAAGATGCCCTGCCCGAACACGGATATATCGTCGTCTGCACAGACGGACGCGGCACCGGCGGACGCGGCGAACGTTTCAAGAAGGCGACATACGGGCGTCTCGGCGAGATCGAAGTCGAGGACCAGTTGTCCCTGGCCCGCTACATGGCCCGCCAGGAGTATGTCGACCCCGACCGCATAGGCATCTACGGCTGGTCGTACGGCGGATTCATGGCCCTCGGCTGCGCCTTCAAGGGTGACGGGCTGTTCAAGATGGCCATAGCCGTGGCTCCCGTAACATCGTGGAGGTACTACGACACGATATACACGGAGATCTACAACGGCCTGCCGCAGGAGAACGCCGCAGGGTACGACGACAACTCCCCCATCAACTTCGCGGAGAGGCTTGCCGACCGTACCAGGCTGCTCATCATGCACGGCTCGGCCGACGACAACGTACACCTGCAGAATACGATGGAACTCACACGTGCCCTCAACCGCGCAGGCAAAAGCTACGACATGATGATCTACACCGACCAGAACCATTCGATGATGCCTGACGATACGGCGAACATTCGCCAGAAAATGATCGACTACACGCTCGGAAACCTTTAGCATCTCCGGCGCGGCATAAAATTCAGGCACCGGGGAGACAATGTCCTGTTCCTGGTGCGGAATTTGCAGCAGCAGGCATCGGGACGTCACATCGGCCCCGCAAAGAGATGAAAAAGTACAGATGCACCGTATGCGGATACACATACGACCCAGTGGTCGGGGACCCCGAGCACGACATATCGCCCGACACGCCGTTCGAGGCTCTTCCCGACGGCTGGGTATGCCCCGTATGCGGCAAGGGCAAATGGGCTTTTGAAAATACGGACGTATAATAATACCGACATGAAACTATTACTTCTAACACTTTTGCTTATGACAACAGAACCGGCAACAAAGACATTTACGCTTGAGCCTCTGCCTTACGGTTACGACATGCTCGCACCGGAGGTTTCGGAAGAGACCCTGCGTTACCACCATGACAAGCACACGGCTGCCTACGTCAACAAACTCAACGAGCTGACAGCCGGAACTCCCTATGCGAAGATGACACTCGAGGAGATCATCGAAAAAAGCGACGGTGCGATATTCAACAACGCCGCACAGGCATGGAACCACAACTTCTATTTCGCCACGCTTTCGCCCGCACCGAAAACAGCTCCGGAAGGAGCCCTGCTGGAGGCCATCACGGACCAGTACGGATCGGTCGAGAAGCTCAAGGCTCAGATGAACGCAGCCGCAGCCTCGCTGTTCGGATCGGGTTGGGTATGGCTTGCCGAGGACAACGACGGCAAGCTCAACATTCTGAGCTGCCCGAATGCCGACAACCCTCTGCGGCACGGCCAAAAGCCGCTGCTGGCCATCGACGTATGGGAACACGCCTACTACATCGACTACCGCAATGCCCGTGCAGATGCCGTACAGGCTTTGTGGAAACGTATCGACTGGAAAAAGATCGAGGAGCGTTACAACGGCAAATAGAGACGGCGGGAAAATATCCCAACCGGTAAAAATCAAAAGGCCGGATTGCAGTCAGTGCAATCCGGCCTTTACGTATCACGGAGCGAATCACTGATAGTAATGCGTACATATTCTCCACAATACAAGCGCCAGTGCAAGGATCAGCGCCAGCAGTGAGAACCCTCCGAAGACAAGCAGGGTCTTCATCACGGTCTTAAACCACCCCTCGCGGTACACCGTCCGCGATGACAGGAGCATATAGATGAATATCAGAGCGAAGAATATCTTGAAGCTCCACGATATCATACCGTTTATACCCGACTGCATCTCCACGCTGTATATCATGATGGCTACCGGTATGGAGACCAGCACGAGGAAAAACGAATTGATATGTACGGCATGCACGAAATGCTGCATGTAGTTCATTCGCTGCTTGCGGTAGGCGGCCTTGAGCAGCAGGGCGAAGAGCGGCAGCAGGAACATCATGTAGAGCGGAGTCCATTTCGAGAGGTCGGCAAGCATGTTGTTGACAAAACTCTCCTGGTGCCAATGCTCCTGCATCTGTTCGGGATCCATCTTCCTCCTGCGCCAGTCGTAAACGGGTGTCCGTGCCGTATCGAATTCCAGGAGCCGTTCCAGAATTTCCGCATCGTAACCTTCAAGATCGAAACCGGACAGACGATTCTCCCCTACGGCTTCACGCATGTCCAGATGTGAACCGAGCCTGTCCAGTTCGGCATCGAGCAGATCCTCTTCCGTTTCCACGTTCTGTTGCGACTGAATACAACTCGCTATCGTCTGTTTCGCGACGTTTATATTGTCCAGATCGTCCTTCGCAAGCTCCGTACGGTAAAGGCACGAATCGAGCAGCATATGCGGCATCTCCACCACGGAGATACCGTGCTTCGAACCGAAGACCGGAGTAACGGCAATCAGGTCATCTGTCGGCACCTTTTTAAGTTCGAGCATCTCGGCAAAACCCGACCCGTCATACATATAGACGCATGTATCGGGCCGCATGTGCCCCGCGCGCAGCTGCACGAGCACCGTATCGGGCAGATGGTGCGGCTGAAGCGCAATCTCGCGGACGCTGCGCCGGGCGATATCCGAAGCGAACATGAAGAATATCGTGAAGAATATCACCGAGATGAACATGTAGAGCCTGAACGGGTGGACGTAGGAGTTGATCTTGCCGGCGTTGAACTCGCATGTCAGCAGACCCGGACGGCGGAACATCAACCAGAGCGTCTGCCATACCTTGCTGTCAAACTGGTAGACATTCTCGAAATACTGCTTGATATATTTCCAGAAAGGCTGTTCGATATCCAGCGCATACTGACCGCAACGGCTGCAATACATGCCCTGCAACCTCTCACCGCAATTCTTGCAGTGCGTATAGGCCGGGACTGTCCGTTTGCGTATGCGTTTGAGGCGTTTGTATTCGATACGTCGCAGCAGCGCCTGCTTACGGGCCTCAAGACGGGCCTGCAACCCGCTCTTAACGGCAGAATCGTCGCCGTTTTCACCGGACATATCCTCTTCGGCGGGTTCCGCGGGCTCCTCCCCGCAGCCATCATCGGCCACGCCGGAGATGCCCGGCTCCCCGGCGGCTTCAGCCATATCGCGCTCCTCGTCTGCAGAGGCCGGAACTGTCGGGAGGTGCTCCTCCGCCTCTGCGGCAGCCGCAGTGTCGGTTCCTTCCGTTCTGTTGTCGTCTTTAATCATTGGCATCTTCATTTTTGCATGCGCAAAGATATGATTTTTCGGCTGTTTTGCAATTTACCATGCTGCATGAAAAAACAGACAGGGGCGCCGTTTCACTGCGGCGCCCCTGTATTATGACGGTCCTGTCCGACGGCCGATGCGCGGACTATATCGATATATCCTTGATTTCGAACTTTATGACACCGGCAGGCACGGTTACTTCCACCACATCGCCGACCTTCTTGCCCAACAGGGCCTTGGCAATCGGCGTACCGATGGCGAGTTTGCCCTCGCGGAGGTTGGCCTCGTTCTCCGAGACAATGGTATATGTAACCTCCTTGCCATTGTTGTGGTTGACCAGAGTTACACGGCTCAGGATCTGAACCTTGCTCTTGTCGATCTTCGACTCGTCGATCACGCGCGCATTGGCGATCGTGTCCTCGAGTTTGGCTATGCGCATCTCCAAAAGGCCTTGAGCCTCGCGAGCCGCATCGTACTCCGCGTTCTCCGACAGGTCACCCTTGTCGCGGGCTTCGGCAATAGCCGCCGAGATTGCGGGACGCTCGACCGAACGCATGTGGTCGAGTTCATCTTTCAGTTTCTTGTAACCTTCTGCCGTAAGATAAATAATCTCTTTTGCCATAATTTTACGATACACAAAAAAATTAAGAACTCCAACTCCCTAAAGAATCGGAATCCCAAATGACTATGCAAAGTTAGGAAACATTTTTCAATATGCAAGTTTTTTTGGCACAAAGTATGCCGCCAGAACAGCGTAATGGTGCTACTGTGTGCAATATCGTATCTGTTGATAACCATTGCGGCCGCCGCGACGGCCGTAATGCGCCAACAAGACCCCTACAAGGCCCTGTTGTGGGTGCTTGCCATAATATCGCTGCCCGTCATCGGGCTGCTGCTTTATCTGCTTACCGGCCTGCGCAGGCAGTGCGGGGCGCCGGCCACGCACCGCAGGAACGGTTCGGCCGTACAGACCATCATACGCTCATGCTGCGGCGAACCGGTCACCGCATACAACCGACTCACGCAACTGCACAACGCCGACAACGCATACTCCGCACTCATATCGGAGATACAACGCGCCCGCCGTTCGATACACCTCGAATACTACATCTTCAACGAAGACCGCCTCGGCCGGACGCTCATAAACCTTCTCTGCCGCAAGTCCCGTGCCGGCGTCGAGGTGCGCATCATCTATGACGCCATCGGGTCGTGGAGGCTGGGCCGGAGGAGCATTTCGCGCATGCGACGCGCGGGTATCGGCATACACGGCTTCAGGCCGTTGCGGTTTCCATGGTTCAGGAGCGGTGTCGCCCGGCGCAACCACCGCAAGATTGCGGTGATAGACGGCACAACGGCATTTGTCGGCGGCATAAACATTGCGAAAAGGTACATCGACGGAAACCGTCTCGGCAAATGGAGGGACGAGCATCTGCAGCTCGAAGGCGACATCGTCGGGCGTCTGCAGAGGCTGTTCGCGGCGGACTGGCAGAAGGTCGGAGGCGAGGCCGGCGACGTCCTGCGACACATGCCGGGACACAGGATACGGTCACGGCTGCCCGTACAGATAGCATGGAATGACGACGGCAGCGCCTGCGCGACACTGCACGACGCCTTCACGGCGGCCATCATGCGTGCCGACCGCAGCATAAGGATCTCGACGCCCTACTTCATACCGCCGCGAACGCTGGCCGACGCCATACGCATGGCCGCCGAGAGCGGTGTCATGGTCGAGATAATGGTCCCCGAACGCGGGGATTCGGCCGTCACGGCCGCAGCTTCGGACTCTTTCGTCCGCGAGATGCACGAGGCGGGTGCAACGATACACCGTTACACGGACGGGTTCCTGCACTCGAAACTGCTGATCGTCGACGACTCGCTCGCCACGGTCGGCGCCGCGAACATGGACTACCGCAGCCTCGAAGACAACCTCGAGGTCACGGCATTCATCTACGACCGCCGGAGCGTAAGCCTCATGGCCGAACGGTTCGAGGCGGACAAGGAGTCCTGCCGCACGATACCGGCCGGCGTGAATGCCGGCGCGGGACCGCTGCGGCTTGCAACCGAGAGGCTGGCACGGCTGCTCTCCCCGTTGTTGTAAGTTGTAAACCAAACACGCCAAATGCCATGAAAAGGTCAATCGTCATCATCATTTTGCTTGCGGCCACGGCCGTCAGCTCGCCGGCACAGATATTCCGTGTAGGCGTACGGGCCGGTGCAAACATCTCCGACTATTCGTTTTCGGACTTCACCTTCAACGGGGTCGCCATATCGCACGGGAAACCCAAGGCCGGTTTCGAAACGGCTCTCGTGGCACGCCTGACGATCATAACCATGCTTCACGTGCAGGCCGAGTTCGAATACAGCCGCACGGGCTACGGCTTCACGTATGTCGGCGACGGAGAGCCCGGCCGCAGCATAAAGGTACACGCCAACCGCATGGAGATCCCGCTCGAACTGGGCGTGAACATAGGCCCCGTACGGCTGTTCACGGGCGTTGCGTTCCGCGTGGCCCACAACGAGAAAAGCAATGCCCCGTCATTGCTGAAGGTCGAGTTCAACGGCTCCAATACTGGCATAATGGGAGGCGTCGGGCTGAACATAAGGCGTCTCTTCATCGACGCGCGCATCACGGGCTGTCCGCGGTCGTCCGGGAAGAACACCTTCATAATAGACGGCGACCGACGGAGAGTCTCTGTCGGTCGCAATCTGAGATGGAGTCTGTCTGCCGGAGTGATGTTCTGACGTCACTTTTCCGAGTCTCCGTCGGAAGGGAACTCGATGACGTAGACAAGGTGTTCGAGCGCTCGCAGGAAGTTGCGTTTGTCGAGTTTCGGCGAATAGACATAGCAGTCGAGGGTGAAGACCTCGTTGGTCTCGGTATTCACCGTGGAGTAGCTGACGAACGGGCCACCCATGAAATCGTTGGCAACGTCCCACAGACCGCGCATCTCGACCCACAGGCGGTCGCCTATGCGGATCATCTTGTAATCGGGCTCATAGTCCATGTAGGTGATCATGTAGGAGCCGTCGGAGGGTCCCGGAATACGGGCCGCGAACCTGTTGCGGGCATCGACGAGCGCTCCGAGCGAGAGCGACTGCGGTCCTTCGTAAGGATACGAATAGAGGAAAAAGCCCTGGCTCGCCGACGGGAACTCGTACGAGATCCACATGAAATGGTCGGAAGCACTCCGCAACGTATAGCCCTTGGGCACGTTCATCGACACGCCGAACTTCTCCATGATGGCCTCGTGCAGCGACGCCACATTGTATTTTTCGGCATAATCGACCGTACGGTCACGCTCGGCCTTTTCGAGCACGTAGAGCAGATTGTCGCGGTTGGCGGAGATATATTCGGCCAGAGACTGCTCGTTCGGCCCCTGCGCCACGATCATGATCTGCGGGCGGGCCGAAACGTCGTATTTGACGCCTATTGCAGGCTCGGTCACCTTGCTGTCGACGAGCAGCTTCAATATGTTGCGATGGCGGGCGATGACATTCTTGAAACCATCGGGCGTGACGCGCATGACATCGAACAACGGCTCATACTGGTTGATCGACGGCACGGGCTGGCGGAGAATCGAACGCAGAGTATCGCCGACAATCCCGTCCCACACCTGGTTGTTGCTGACAACCACCAGTTCATACGGGGCTCCCTGCGAAGTCTTGCCGCTGTCGGAGAGTTTGGCGAACGAGTCGCAGCCCCAAAACGCGGAGACGATGCCGACAGCCATGACAATGGAGAAAAAGCGTTTCATGTTCATAAAAGACGGAAAATGTTATATCGACAAATATACTAATAATTTGCCATGCCGGGAAATTTATCATGAAAAATAACTACTTTTGCGAAAAGGTTCCGTGTTAAGATATGAGACTTAAATTCATTCCGAAGTTTTTCGGGAAACTGATGCCAGACCTGATCTGGGAGATCAAGGATCCCAACGGCGTATTCCTCACCTTCGACGACGGGCCCACGCCCGGAATCACCGAATGGATTCTCGCCACTCTCGAAAAATACGATGCCAAAGCCACATTCTTCGTACTGGGCAAGAATGCCGAACTCTATCCGGACCTCTACCAGAAAATCATAGACGCCGGACACAAGATCGGCAACCACACATATTCGCACCAGAAAGGCTGGGGCATGCCGCTGGAACGATACGTCGAGGACGTGGACTTCGCCAACGACATACTCAAGAGCGAGCTGTTCCGCCCGCCCTACGCCCGTGTGACCCCTTCGCAGATGAGGGCCGTGGCCAAACGCTACAAAATAGTGATGTGGACGATCATATCGCGCGACTACAACCGTTTCCTGCCGCCGCGCAAATGCTTCCGCAACGTCGTCGAGGAGCTGACACCCGGTTCGATCATCGTATTCCACGACAGCGAAAAGTCGTTCCGCAACATGAGCTACGCACTCCCGCGGACGCTGGAGTTCATCAAGCGCAAGGGCTACAAGTGCAAAATCATAGAACTCTGACACCGGAAACACGCAACCAGCATGAAGATCATAGTAGCCATAACCGGAGCCAGCGGGGCCGTCTATGCAAGGCTGACGCTCGAACGCCTTCTCGCCGCCGGGGAGGTCGGGCAGATAGCCCTGATATACAGCGACACCGCACGGCAGGTTGTCGAATATGAGGGTGAGAGCATGCCGGCCGACCCGCGCATCACCGTCTACGACAACGGCGACCTCTTCGCACCTCCGGCAAGCGGTTCTGCCGCATTCGACGCCATGATAGTCGTACCGGCATCGGTCGGCACGCTCGGGCGCGTGGCTTCGGGAGCGGCGCATACGCTCATTGAACGTGCCGCCGACGTGATGCTCAAGGAGCGGCGCAGGCTCGTTTTCGTGGTACGCGAAACACCGCTGTCGCTCATACACCTGCGTAACATGACGACACTGACCGAAGCCGGAGCCGTAATCCTGCCCGCCTCGCCGTCGTTCTACTCACACCCCGACAACATCGGTCAGCTCTGCATGACCGTTGTGGAACGGGCACTTACACAGGCCGGAATCACGCTGCCGCATTACGAATGGAGCGGCCGGTAATCGTTTTTTCGGGGTAACGGCCGAGTTTTCAGAAACTTTTTATATTTTTGCGACGGGAATTACAAAAAACAATATAAAAAATTCAATATCTATGACAATCACAGCCGCAGACATTAAGATCGGCATGTGCATCGAAATGGACGGCAAGACCTTCCTTGTAGTCGATTTCCAGCACTGCAAGCCGGGCAAGGGTCCCGCATTCGTCCGTTCGAAACTCAAGAACCTCGAAAACGGCCGCGTTCTCGAAAACACCTTCTCGTCGGTAAGCCAGAAGATCGAGCAGGTACGTGTCGAGCGCCGTCCCTACCAGTTCACCTATGAGGACGACCTGGGTGCACACTTCATGCACACCGAGACATTCGAGGAGATCAACATCGACAAGAACCTGATCAACAACTACGACCTGATGGCCGACGGCCAGATCGTAGAGGTCATGTACCGCACCGACAACGACGCCATTCTTTCGGCCGAGCTTCCTCCCATCGTGGACATGGAGGTTACCTACACCGAGCCGGGCATCAAGGGCGATACCGCATCGACCAACTCGCTCAAGCCTGCAACGGTGAACACGGGTGCCACCATCAAGGTTCCCCTCTTCATCAACACGGGCGACAAGATCCGCGTAGACACGCGTACGCGCGAATACTACGAGCGTATCAAATAATCAGACGCCGGAAAGGCGCCGATACGGCAAAACAGCTGTCCTTCATTTGGCGGGGCAGCTGTTTTTGTCATAATATCACATGCCGTCCGAATAAAAATCACTATATTTGTCAATAAACACCCTTTTGCCTATGATCGGATAACAGCAAAGAATTACAAAACCGACAGTTCCGGCCGGCAATGAAAGCCACGGAACAAACATATAAAAAGCGTTAGCTTTACGTCTCCCATTCTGAAACTTAGGAAATTTCAAACCGTGGCAAGAGAAGTGAAGTTGATGCTCACGTGTATCAGCGTGGGCTTCACTTTCGTATTTGTGCCACAGGTTTCCTAAGACCTCAGAATGCAGATGGAAAGTTTTGTCCCACATTTTTTATGTGATCACAAAGAGCCACAACCAATGCCGCAGGGACACGGCGACAACATTTTACGACAATGAAGAAATCAATGATCATTTTGTGTGCGTTGTCCCTCCTCTCCATGGAGATGTACGCACAGAACTTCAAGCTCGAAAGCGGCAAACCCGTCATCGTACGCACGACAAAGAGCGTCATGAGCAAGAACAACAATAACAATGCGGGTGTTACGGCCATCGTCGAACGCGACGTCAGGGACGCCTCGGGAGAAAAGGTACTGATAAGGCGCGGCACCCCGGTGCAGATAACCGCAAACGTAACAAAGGCCAAAGGCATGGGCAAGGCCGGCGCCATCGACCTCACATGCCTGTCGACGACAGCCGTAGACGGGCAGACGGTATCCCTGCTCGGCGGTTTGAACCTGCAGGGCGACAGCAACAAGGGTGCAGCGCTCGGCTGCGGTCTCGGCCTTGGGCTTACCCTGCTGCCGGGAGTCGGCTTTTTCTTCTTCTGCATTCAGGGCGAGAACGTGGAGGTTCCGGAGAACACCATACTCCAGAACATAGTCGTGAACGACAACTACACGATAAAGGCCGAGTAAGAACTCACTAACAGCGCAACGGCCGCCATACAGCAAATGTATGGCGGTTTTTATTGCCCGGCAAAAAAAATCTGCGGGCGTTCCTTCGGAATGCCCGCAGAGACCATACCGTTGCTAACCGGTATCAGCCGATCAGTTCGGCATACTGCTCGGGAGTAAGCAGAGCATCGTATTCCGACGCATCGCTCATCTTCACCTTTACGATCCAGCCCTCGCCATAGGGATCCTTGTTTACCAGTGCGGGGTCGGCATCTACGGCCGCATTCATCTCGACAACTTCGCCGCCAACGGGCAGGAAAGCATCGCTCACGGTCTTCACGGCCTCAATCGAGCCGAACACCTCACCTGCGGCAAGAGTCTCGCCCACCGTCGGAACATCGACGAAAACGATGTCGCCAAGCTGGCTCTGTGCGAAATCGGTTATGCCCACATAAGCGAACTCGCCCTCTACACGACACCACTCGTGGTCGTTAGAGTACTTCAACGTTGAAGGAATATTCATAAATCTGCTCTGTTTTGGTTTTATTTTGAATCAATATCGTGCATTGCAACGCTACAAAGATAATCTTTTTATCGACAACCGTCGCGTCTGCACCCTATTTTTTGATCACGAACTCTATTTCCTTGAAAAGGTAGCCCCGGACCGTCCCGTCATCGTGCTCGACCAGCAGTTCGCCGGCATCGCCCACACCGCGGATCACGCCTTCGAAGCGCGTACCGTCGGGCCATGCATACGTATGCCGCTCGCCGAGGCGGTACATCTTCTCCACGTACCGGCGGCGTATGGACTCGCCGCCTCCGCGGCGCAGCTCCCCGTACAGCGACATGACCCTGTCGTAAAAACGCTCCAGGACCTCGCGTCGGTCGAACTCGCGGCCCGTTTCGAGCAGCATCGAAGTGGGATTCGGAAGCGCCGGATCGAATTCACGCTGGTTGACGTTGATGCCTATGCCGGCAATCGTCCTCGACATCATGCCGCCCGACAGGTCGTGCTCGATAAGCATGCCCACGATCTTGCGGTCGCCGACATAGACGTCGTTCGTCCACTTGATGCGGGCGTCGATGCCGTATCCGGCAAACATCTCGACAAGGGCCAGGGGTACGATCTCCGAGATGGCGAACTGCTCGCGCGCGGCAAGAAACGTCGGCTTCAAAACGAGCGAGAAGGTCACGTTGCAGCCGGCGGCACTCTTCCAGACATGGCCCCGCTGACCGCGGCCGGCGGTCTGGAATTCGGCCCACACGACATCGCCCTCGCCGTAACGCGGGTCACGGGCGTCGTCGTTGCTCGACGTGGTGCTTTCAACGTAATGTATCATCTACAAAAGGCCGTAATCATGCCGAAACGCCGAAATCGCGCAGGGCGTCGTTGAGCGATGTCTTCTTGTCGGTCGACTCCTTGCGGCGGCCTATGATCAGCGCACACGACACGCCGTACTCGCCTGCCGGGAAACGTTTCATGTAGGTGCCGGGGACCACGACCGAACGCGCCGGCACGAAACCGCGGTACTCGACAGGTTCGCTGCCCGTAACGTCGATGATGTGGGTCGAGCCCGTAATCACCACGTTCGAGCCCAGCACGGCCTCACGGCAGATGTGCGCCCCTTCGACAACGATGGCACGCGAGCCGATGAAGCAGTTGTCCTCGATGATGACCGGTGCGGCCTGAACCGGTTCCAGCACACCGCCGATGCCCACGCCGCCGCTCAGGTGCACGTGCTTGCCTATCTGAGCGCACGACCCGACCGTCGCCCACGTATCGACCATCGTGCCGGTATCGACATAGGCGCCTATATTGACATACGACGGCATCAGTACGGCTCCCGGCGCGATATATGCACCGTAACGCGCCACGGAATGGGGTACGGCGCGCACGCCAAGCTCCTCGTATCCGTGCTTGAGTTCCATCTTGTCGTACCATTCGAGTTCGCCGCCGCGCATGGTGCGCATCTTGCTTATGGGGAAATAGAGTATCACTGCCTTCTTGACCCACTCGTTCACACGCCATTCGCTGTGCTCCCCGTCGACCGGCTCGGCCGTGCGGAGGCGGCCCTTGTCAACGGCCTCTATAACGTTGCGTATGGCTTCGACTGTCACCGCATCGGCGAGCATTCCGCGATCCTCCCATGCGGCTTCGACTATTTTCCGTTCCTGTTCAAACATTTTTCCAAGAATTAACAATTACGAATCATCTGGTTTTTTGCCGGCTGCACACACTGCCCCGGCAAAAAATCCACGGCCAAATTTATGCAAAATATTCAACTTTTCATACCTTTGTCCGAAGGTAATCACGTTAAAGACAAAATATCATGAAGAGACTGTTCGTACCGGCCGCCCTGGCGGCGATAGCCATGACGGCTTTTTCAAGTTGCAACAACGTTATGAAGATAAAACACCTGCCTTATCCCGAAACCGAGCGCGGCGACGTGGTCGACAACTACTTCGGAACCGAAGTGGCCGATCCCTACCGCTGGCTCGAGGACGACAATTCGGAGGCCACGGCCGCATGGGTCAAGGCCGAAAACGAAGTTACGTTCGACTACCTGTCGAAGATCCCGTTCCGCAACGCCATCAAGGAGCGCCTGACCGAACTGTGGAACTATCCCAAGGAGAGCGCCCCGACGAAAAAGGGCGACTGGTTCTACTTTTCGCGCAACGACGGTCTGCAGAACCAGTCGGTAATCTACCGCCGCGCAACGCCCGAAGCCGAAGCCGAGGTATTCCTCGACCCCAACAAACTTTCGGACGACGGCACGGTGGCTCTGGCAGCAACGTCATTTTCCAAGGACGGAAAATATTTCGCCTACGCCACGGCGGCATCGGGCTCGGACTGGGTCGAGATCCGCGTGATGGAGGCCGAAAGCAAACGCCTGCTCGACGACCGCATCGAATGGGTCAAATTCTCGGGCGCCACATGGGCTCCCGACGGCAAGGGATTCTATTACAGCGCATACGACGCTCCGAAGAAGGGCGTATATTCCTCCAAGAACGAGTTCCAGAAGGTATATTACCACAAGATAGGCACTCCGCAGAGCGCTGACCGCCTGGTCTACTCCGATCCCGAACACCCGCTGCGCTACTTCAACGCATGGCAGAGCGACGACAGCCGCTGGATCTTCATCATGTCGTCCGAAGGAACGTCAGGAAGCGAAATCCTCTACAAGCGCAGCAACGCCCGCAAGTTCGACGTACTGCTCAAGGGATTCGAGCATGACTACGGCATCGTCGAGTGCGAGGACGACCAGCTCTACGTAATGACCAACGAAGGAGCCGAGAACTACCACCTCATAAAGATCGACCTCAAGGACCCGTCGAAGCGCGAGGTGGTCATTCCCGAAAAGGAGAACCTGCTTGAAGGTGTCGGCTCGGCCGGCGGCTGTCTGACTGCGATATATCTCGAGGACGCACAGAACAAGGTCTACCAATACGAGATGGACGGCAAGCTCATACGCGAGGTTGCGCTGCCCGGCATAGGTACCGTCAGCGGTTTCGGCGGCGAAAAGGAGGATACCGAACTCTATTACTCGATCTCCACGTTCACCGCACCGACGGCCATCTATTCGTTCGATGTCAAGAGCGGCGAGTCGAAACTATACATGCGTCCCGAAGTGGCATTCAACCCCGACGACTTCACCACCGAGCAGATATTCTTCACCAGCAAGGACGGCACGCGCGTACCGATGTTCGTATCGTACAAGAAGGGGCTCAAGCTCAACGGCAAGAACCCGTGCTACCTCTATGGATACGGCGGTTTCCAGATCAACCTCACGCCCTCGTTCAACCCCGCCTCGATAATGTTCATGGAGCAGGGCGGCGTCTATGTATTCGTAACGCTGCGCGGCGGCCTCGAATACGGCGAGAAGTGGCACAAGGCCGGCATGCTCGAGAACAAGCAGAATGTCTTCGACGACTTCATCTCGGCTGCCGAGTACCTGATCGACAACAAGTACACCTCGTCGAAGAAGCTGGCCATAGCCGGCGGTTCGAACGGAGGCCTGCTCGTCGGTGCCTGCGAGGTGCAGCGTCCCGACCTCTATGCCGTCTGCCTGCCCGCCGTCGGCGTAATGGACATGCTCCGCTACCACAAGTTCACGATAGGTTGGGGCTGGGTCGTAGAGTACGGATCGAGCGACAACGAGGAGCAGTTCCGGTACATCTACAAATATTCGCCGCTCCACAATATCAAGGAGGGCGTG